>HF999798.1:11135-18739 GCA_000434175.1 Mycoplasma sp. CAG:611 | reverse complement strand
TCATCACATTTGTTATCTTTAAAGTATTCTTTATAAATTATATAACTTCCAAGAAGTAGCGAAATAATAACAAATATAATTAAAAATGTAACAAGTATTTTATTTTTTTTCATATATTACCTCCTTTTTATACTTTAATTATATTATAAAATATTATTTATAACAAGTTAAACAAATATTTATTGGAAATTTTACATATTTTATGTTATTATAATTATGTAGAAAAGAGGAATTTATATGAAAATATTATCAGTTAATGCAGGTAGTTCATCACTTAAATTTAGATTATATGAAATGCCTGAAGAAAATTTATTAATTTCTGGGGTATTTGAAAGAATAGGTATAGAAGGTAGTTTTTATACAATTAAATACAATGGAGAAAAGATTAAAAAAGAAGTAGAATTAAAAAATCACAAAGATGCTTTTAATTATTTAGTAAGTGAACTTTTAGAAAATAAAGTTGTTACTAGTTTAGAAGAAATAAAAGGAATAGGTCATCGTGCAGTTCAAGGTGGAGCATTATATAATAAAGCAGTATTTGCAGATGAAGAAGTTATTAACAATTTAGAAAAATATATTTCAATTGCGCCACTTCATAATCCTGCGACTATAACAGGTATAAAAGCTGCAAATGAAACACTTCCTAATGCAAAAGGAGTAGTAGTTTTTGATACAGCATTCCATCAAACAATGCCTGAAGAAAACTTTTTATATGCAGTTCCATATGAATGGTATACAAAATATGATGTAAGAAGATATGGTTTCCATGGAACAAGTCATAGATATGTTTCTATGCGAATGAATGAAATTCTTGGAAGAAATGATACTAAATTAATTACATGTCATATTGGAAATGGTGGAAGTATAAGTGCAGTATTAAATGGCAAATGTCTTAATACTTCAATGGGATTTACACCAAATGCAGGGCTTGTTATGGGATCACGTTCTGGAGATATTGATGCTTCGATTATTCCATATATGGAAAAAACATTAGGAAAAACATCAAGTGAAATTGATATTATTTTAAATAAAGAAAGTGGTCTTTTAGGAATAAGTGGTGTATCAAGTGATGCTAGAGATATTGAAGATGGTATAAAACAGGGAAATGAAAGATGTATTTTAGCTAATAAAATGTATGTAAGAAGAGTAATAGATTACATTGCTAAATATTATGTAGAACTTGGTGGATGTGATGCAATTATCTTTACCGCAGGTGTTGGTGAAAATGGTATTCAAACTAGAAAAGAAATAATCGAAGGCTTAAAAGTTCTTGGAGTTACATTAAATGAAGAAAACAATAATACTCGTGGAGAAGAAATTAAAATAAGTGGTGATGATTCTAAAATTGATGTATGGGTAATTCCAACAGATGAAGAATTAATGATTGCTAAAGATACATACTTTTTAGTAAAATAGAATTTAGGTGTTATTAATGTATAAAAGTATTTATAAACAAATAAAAAAATATAATAATATTGTAATAGCAAGACATATTAAGGTTGACCCTGATGCTATGGCAAGTCAAACTGCTCTTAAAAAAACTATTGAACTTACTTTTCCAAATAAAAAAGTATATGAAATAGGGACAGGAACAGTTAGATTTAATTATATAGGACATATGGATAAATTACCTGAAGACATTAGTGATTGCTTATTAATTTCGGTTGATACACCAGATTTAAAAAGACTTGATATTGGAGATTTTAATAAATATACTTATAGTATAAAAATAGATCATCATCCATTTATTGAAAAGTTTTGTGATATTGAACTTATTGATGAATATAAATCAAGTGCATCAGAAATGGTTTATGATTTAATAAAAAATACACCACTTAAAATGAATAAAGAAATTGCAGAAATCATATTTTTAGGCATAGCATCAGATACAGAAAGATTTTTGTTTAACAATACAACAAGTGATACTTTCTATTGTATAGGAGATCTTATAAAAACATATAATTTTGATATAACAGAACTTTATGCTAAACTTTACAGAAGACCTCTTAATGAAATTAGATTAAAAGGCTATATGGCAATGAATATGAAAGTAACAGAAAATGGTGTTGGATATATTAAAATAACTGATGAAATAATGAGTAAATATGATATTGATTCAGCATCAAGTGGGGGAGCAATAAATGAATTTAATAATGTTGATGAACTTCTTGTATGGCTTAGTGCAATAGAAGATACAAGAAATGGTTGTATAAGAGTATCAATAAGATCTCGTGGTCCTGAAATTAATAAAATTGCCGAAAAATATAATGGTGGAGGACATAAACTTGCGAGTGGAGCAAGACTTGTTTCATTTGAAGAAGTTGAATATCTAATAAAAGATTTAGATAAAGCATGTGAAAAATATATAAAGGAAAGTGAAGTATATGAAGATTAATACAACTGAACTTGTTGTAAGTGCTGTTAGAAGAAGTCAATATCCAGAAGATAACAAACCTGAATTTTTATTGGTGGGTAGAAGTAATGTTGGTAAATCAAGTTTTATTAATACTATAACAGGTAGAAAAAAGTTAGCTAGAACATCAAGCACCCCAGGAAAAACAAGAAATTTAAACTTTTATTTATTAAATGATTTATTTTATTTTGTTGATGTTCCAGGTTATGGTTATGCTTCAGTAAGTAAAAAAGAACAAAAAAAATTCGGATTAATGATTGAAGAATACTTAGAAAAACGCGAAAATTTAAAAAGAACTTTTTTACTGGTTGATTTAAGACATAAACCAAGTGAAGATGATATTTTAATGTATAACTTTTTAAAATATTATAATTTGCCTGTTACAATTATTGCTACAAAAGCAGATAAAATAGCAACTACTAAAAGAGAAAAACATAAAAAATTAATTATTGATACATTAAAATTAAAAGAAGAGGATAATATATTTTTGTTTTCAAGTGAAACAACTTTAGGTAAAGAACCTGTTTTAAAGTATCTTGATGAATTATTAAATTTAAATGAAAATAAAGAAGAAACTGAAACATTATAGTTTCTTTTTTCATACAATAAATTAGATATTTAAGGGTGATTATTTTGAAAGTTGATATAAAAAATGATAATTTTATTATTTATGTTAATAAATATTTAATAAATTATGATATGAAAAATAGAAAAGATATAGAAGAAAACATTAAAGACTTATTAATAAGGATAAGAAAAATTTATAAAATAAAGTTATCAGGTTATTATAAAATAAAAATATATCAAAATGACTTGTATGGATTAATATTTGAATGTATTAAAGAAGATGATTTAGACTTTTTTCCAGATTTTTGCGATTTAAAAATAAATATACTTTATGATAGTAAAATACTTTTAGAAAGTGATGACTTTTTTATTTTTAATAATAATAAAAAAACATATAAAAAAGGAAATAAGTTTTATATAAACATAAAAGATTTAAATGAATTAGAAATAATTAAATTAAGTGAATTTTGTAAAATAAAATATTGTTGACAAAAAGTATTTTTAAAATTATTATATTAAATAGGTGATTTTAATGGAATATGTATTTATACCACTTGATAAAATAAAAATAGTAGAAAAATTTATTGATGATTATCCTATTTATTTAGATTTTAAGTCATTTGTTAAAAATAAAGATGAAAAATTATATAAAAAATTACCTTTATATTTAGTATGTGAAGAAAAAATAATAAATAATAAAAGGATATTAACTGATTTATTAACTTCTAATGATTTATCGTTTTATTTATATGGTGAATATAAAGAAGGTTTACTTGTTGCAGAATGTTATACTCATATTAAAAAAGAAGAATTAAGTGTAATCTATAATTATAAAGAATTAACTAATGAAGAATTAGAAACATTTAAAAAATTAATAAATAGTTTTAGTACAAAAAGTGAAGTAAAAGATATTAAAAATAATTTAAAAAGAATAAAAAAATAATCTAAGGATAAAGATTATTTTTTTTCTTTGTTATAAATAGTAAAATAAAATTAATTATTAAAGCAATTAGTAAAATACTTGATATTATTGGATAATATTTTAATATTTGTAAATGTTGATATTTCTTAAAAAATATTATACTTAAAATAGGAACTATTATAGATAAAATATAAGTTGCTAAATTTATTACTCTAACATTTTTAAGATTTAAAGCTTTTTTTACACAAGTTTTAGCAAAATTCATAAGTGATGCCATATTTCCAAAGAAACTTATATAAATTAAGGCGGCTGCAATATTTTCTATTCTTGAGATAAAATCAAACGCTCTTATTTTTTTAAAGATATAGTATTCAGGAAAGGTAAATAAACTTGCCATATTAGATCCATATATTCCTATTATAAAAATTATAAATACAATAATTATAATAACTACCAAAGTATAGCCTTTTATAATGGATTTATTGTATTTGCTTTTATCATTAACTTCATCTTTTTTTATACAAAGAATAGATATTAAAGGATATACCATAAAAGTAGGAACTATTAATGCTGTACTAATAACAGAGGCTTTTTTAACGTTAATAATTGGTAAAAAATTATCTATTTTTATCTTTGGTATTAAAAAGATAACAATAAATATAAACAGAACACTTCCAAGCATAGTAAGAATTAAATTGCTTCTTAAAATAACTTCGTTTCCTTTTACAATAGCATAAGACATAACTGAAAAAAGGATTATTCCAACAACATAATAAGAAGTTCTTGTTAAAAGATGACTTATTGTAAAATTTATTACTTGCCAAGAAATACAAAAACCAATAAAGACGATGCCAATAAAATATAAAATATTTATAAATTTTCCAAACATTTTAAATTTTTCATCATTCACTTCTAAAATATTTTTATCGGTAGTGAATTTTGTTATATATAAAATCATAAATAAAGGAATAAGACCAATTATACTTCCTATTATAACGGATATAATAGCGGTGTTTTTCCCATAATTAATAACGGTTGCTGTTCCAAAAGCGGGGAAAAGAGCTAAGCAAATAGACATTACTAAAAAGGTTAATTCTGTTGTACCAATTTTTTCTTTATTATTCATGGCTTCCTCCTGAGAAACTTTTATATATATTTCCATACTTATATAAGTGAACATTAGTATTTATATTTATTTTTGCTATTTCATATATATTTTTATCTTTAAACTTTTTATAAGATTTATTATATTTTTTATATATTATATTTTTAAGTCCTAGAACATCGGTGTTATTTTCCATATTAAAATTTATAAGATCATTTATATAACTATTAATTTTTTTCTTTGTTATATTCTCTATATCTTTTAAAAAATTTTTATCTAATAAAGTTTTTTTATCATTTATATTTAAAACTCCTTCTTCAACATTAATATTAATGTTTACTATTACTTTATCATTATCTAGTTTTAAATCTAAACTACATTTAGGCTTAATTAAACTAACACTTACATCTTTATTGTTATAAATTATATCAATAGATACATTATCAAAATTATTGTTTATTAAGTTATAAGAAATAGCGCTTTCTTTATCTAAATCTTTTACATATTTTCCTTTTTCAAAAACAGCAATATTAGAAAGGATAGTGTCTTTGTAATTATCATTTTCATCTTTTTCATTTTCAATAGTAGTTAAAATTTGACTAATACCTCTTTTTAAGTAATCATTTATTAATTCTTCATAGTTTTTTTCAATAACAAGACCATTTCTTTCTTTACTATTTCTAATTGTAGTTACAATATCTTTAACAGGAAATTCTTCTTTAGTTTCTTCATTTGGATTTATTATTTCATAAGCTTTATTTTTTGTACTTACTAAAATTAAAGCATCATTTCTAGCATCAGATGTTCTAATAAAGTAATCAAGTGAGTTATTAATGCCATGAGTAATTTCTCCTTTTCCTATTATTATTAATTCAAGGTGCCCTAAGTATAAGTAATTCGGGTATTTTAAACTAATATTTCTTAATGCCTCAGAAATAGTTTTCCCTTTTCCTAAATAAATTAAAGCACTAGAAGTATCTTCTTTTTCTTGTTTTTTAAGTTCCATTATTTGAGCACTTATAATATATTCATTATTTTCATAATCAATACCTAAAGCACTTGCAATAGCTAAATCATTAAGTTCTTTATAAGAGCAACCACTTATTAAAATAGTTAAAACTAAAATTAAAATAATTTTTATTTTTTTCATAGATTTTTACTCCTTGTAATATTTTTATCAGTAAGAAGAGGATTTCTTTTTTTTATTTCTTTTATATTTTGTTTAAGTAAAGTATCTTTTATTCCTTCAAAGTTAAATGGAGCAAATGGATAAAGGTAAGGTTTTCCCAATGATTTTAAACTAGATAAATATATAACAAATAAAAACATACAAAAATATAAACCTGGTAAACCTAAAATAGTTGAAAATAACATAAAAATAATACGCCAAAATCTAATTGCATTAACCATTGAAATATGGGAAAACATTAAGCTACACATAGCACTTGTTGCAACAACTATTACCATAATAGGAGATACAATTCCTGCTGAAACAGCGGCATCTCCAAGAACAATTGCTCCAAGAATTGAAATAGCACTTCCTCCTAAACTTGGCATTCTAATATCACTTTCTCTTAATATTTCGAAAATTAAAATCATTAAAAGTGCTTCTATTATTGAAGGAAAAGGAACACCTTGTCTTTGGGCAGCAAAATTAATTATTAATGTAAGTGGTATTGTTTCGTGATTATAAGTTGTTATAGCTATAAAAAAGGCTGGTAATAAAATAGCAAGTAAAAAAGCAGTTATTCTTATAATTCTTGTAAATGTAACATTTTTACTTCTTTGGTAGTAGTCTTCTGGTGCACTAAATAAATCACTAAAGAAGGTAGGAATTATTACCATATAAGGCGAATTATCTACAGCAATTAAAACTTTTCCTTCAAGAAGTGACATTGTAGCTAAATCAGGTCTTTCAGTTTCTGTTATTAAAGGTAAAACAATATTTTTACTACTTAGTATTTCTGTTATATAACTAGCATCAATTATACCATCTATTTCAATTTCACTTAATTTTTTTCTAACTTCATTTAAAAGCTCATCTTCAATAATATTATCCATATATAAAATACCAACTTTGGTATTAGTTAAATTACCAATAGTAAATTCTTCCAAAATTAAATCTTTTGACTTAATCCTTTTTCTTATTAACCCAATGTTAATATTATAATTTTCGGTAAAAGAATCTTTTGGGCCTGATATTGTTTGTTCTGTTTTTGGAGTATCTATGGCTCTTGATAAGTCTTTTTTAGTTTCTACTGCAATATATTTTTTTTCATCATTAAATAATATACAAGTAAAGCCATTTTCAATTAAATCATATAGTTTATCAAAAGTATCTTCTTCTTTTATATTACTTCCTGGTATAAAACTCTTAAAATAAGTTAAAATATTTTTATATTTAAGTTTCTTTTTTGTTTTTATTAAATCATTTAAACTTTTTAAAATATAATTATTAATCGCATCATCACTAGATAAAGTACTTAAATAAACAAGTGATATATTTAAATTGTTTATTTTTAAATATTTAAATGTTAAGTCTTTAGAATACTTATATTCATATTTTATTTTATTAATATTTTCTTCTAAAACTTTAT
>HF999798.1:0-10992 GCA_000434175.1 Mycoplasma sp. CAG:611 | reverse complement strand
TAGAAAGTAATAATTAGAAAGGAAGAAGTATTATGGATAAGAAAATTAAATATATAGTTTTGGGAGTATTAGTAATAATTTTATGTTTATTAGTTTGTTTTTTTATTAAAAAAGATAAGGTTAGTGATAATATAAAATTTAGTAAAGAATATACAAGTATTAGTGAAGACAATATATTTGTTTATAGATCTAAAGAAGAAATAATAAATATTTTAGAACATGGAACAGGAATAGTATATTTAGGATTTCCTGAATGTCCTTGGTGTATGGCTTATGTTGTTTTATTAAATGAAATAGCTAAAAATGAAGGAATAGAAAAAATATATTATTATAATATAAAAGAAGATAGAGATGATAATACAAAGTTTTATCAAAAAGTAGTAAGTATTTTAAATGATTATTTAGATTATGATGAAGAGGGTAAAAAAAGAATATTTGTTCCTAATATAACTTTTGTTAAAGAAGGAAAAATAATATTTAATGATAATGAAACATCATTAATTAGTGATAAAGTGCCAAGTGAATATTGGACTGAAGAAAAGAAGAATTTATTTAATGAAAAACTTAGAAAAAATATAAATGAATTATTAGATGATGTATGTACTTCATGTAATTAATTTGTCGGAGGGATTTATGAATTATTGTTTTAATTGTGGTAAAAAAGTAAATGAAGTTCAAGATGTATGTTTAAATTGTGGAGTTAATTTAAGAAAAAATAAAAAAATTGATAATGTAAATGGTAAATCAAAAATAACGGCTGGAATACTTGGCATATTTTTAGGATGTTATGGAGTTCATAATTTTTATCTTGGATATAATGGTAAAGCAATAGCACAACTTTTAATAACATTACTTAGTTTATTTTTACTTTCTTGGGTTAGTGCTATTTGGGGATTAATCGAAGGAATACTTATATTAACTGGTAATATTAAAAAAGATGCATCTGGTAATGATTTAATAGATTAATTGTTATTATAATAAAAACGTAAAAGTTTAAAACTCTTACGTTTTTTATTATATTATCTATATTCTAAACATGTTTTTTTCTTTTGTTTACATCTTAAAATATGTATGATAAAATTATAAATGTAAGTAGGTGAAATTATGAAAAAATTATTTGGAGTTATTTTTTCAACAATAATATTATTACTTGTTTTTTGGTTTATTTTAGGGTATTTTAATTTTCAAAATATAACAAATAAAAAAAATCCAATATATGTGGTTAAAAAAGAAACATATAAAACAAAACAAAATGGTAATAATATTGAAGTAACAAAATATGATAATGTTATTTATAAAATTATTAAAGTAGATGAGGGTTTAAGAACAACATATAAATTAAAATTATGGTTTATGGAGGATTTGTAAGATGGGTGTTGTAAGTAAAGATAATCCAGTTAAAATTGGATTAATTAATTTTATTAAGGGCTTTATTTTAGGAATAGCTAATGTTATTCCAGGTGTTTCTGGAGGAACAATGGCAGTATCTATGGGATTATATGAACTTATACTCTCATCAATTGGGAATTTTTTTAAAGATATAAAAGGTAATTTTATAAAACTTTTACCTATAATTCTTGGTATTTTAGTAGCAATTGTATCAACAAGTAAACTTGTTACATATGCTTTAACTAATTATAAAGCACAAACATTATGTTTATTTATTGGGCTTATATTTGGTGGAGTATCATTAATTATGAGAAAAATAAAAGGAAAAGGAAGTAAAACAAATTATTTGATATTTTTTGTTATTTTTTTCTTTGTTATTTCTTTAAATTTTTTAAAAACAGGTTTAATAGAAATATCATTTACTAATATGGGAATAATAGATTATTTACTTTTATTACTTATGGGATTTATAGCAAGTTCTGCAATGGTAATTCCTGGGATAAGTGGTTCATTTATTTTAATGGTTTTAGGTTATTATGATAAGATAATTTATACAATATCTACAATAACAGATTTTAGTAAATTAGGAAGTAATTTATTAATTCTTGTTCCTTTTGGAATAGGTGTAATAATAGGAATAGTATTTATGGCTAAGCTTATTACTAATTTAATAAAAAAATATGAAACAAAAACATATTTTGCTATTATGGGATTTGTTTTATCATCAGTTGTAGTATTACTTCTTCAGTTAACAGATTTTAAATTTACATTTATTAATGTGGCAACAAGTTTATTTGCTCTTTGTTGGGGATATATGTTAGCAAGAGCTATTGATAAAGAATAAGAATAATATTATGAAATAATATAAACTGAACACCTAAGGTGTTCAGTTTATATTAAAATAAAAATAAAAGGATGGCGTTTATATGAATGAGTTATTACTTATAAATAAAGATAAAAATTATACAAGTAGAGATGTAGTAAATATAATTAGTAAGAAGTTTAATACTAAAAAGGTAGGTCATTTTGGAACTCTTGATCCTTTAGCAACAGGCTTATTAGTCATAGGAATAGGTAAATATACTAAAATACAAAAATTGTTTCCTAAAGAGGATAAAACTTATGAAGTAGAAGTACTTGTAGGAACATCTACTACTACTTATGATATAACAGGCAAGATAGTATGTAATAAAGAGATTATTGTTAATAAATATTATTTAATTAATAGTTTATTATCTTTTGAAAAAACATATATGCAAGAAGTACCTATTTACAGTGCTGTTAAAGTAAATGGTAAAAGATTATATGAATATGCTAGAAATAATGAAGAAGTTGTTTTACCTAAAAAAGAAGTTACTATATATGATATATATGATATTTATATGAAAAGTGAAAATAATTATAGTTATTTATGTTTTACTATAAAAGTAAGTAAAGGTTTTTATATAAGAAGTTTTATTAATGATTTAAGTAAAGTAACTAATATACCAATGTGTATGAGTAATTTAAAAAGAATAAAAATAGATGATTTTGATATAAAAAAAAGTTATACAATTGAAGATATAAAAAATGATAATTATAAGTTTTGTGATATAAATAGTATTTTAAATTATAAAAAAGTAGAAGTAGATGATATTTTAGAAAAGAAAGTATTGAATGGTTGTATTATAGATAATATATATAATGAAGATATAGTTTTATTTACAAAGAATAATAAATTACTCGTAGCATATAAAGTTTACGAAAAAGATAGTAAAAAAATGAAGCCTTTGTTCTTATTTTAATAGACAAAGTCTTTTTTTTGTTGTAAGATATAAGTAGATAATTAAGAGGGATGATATATGGAAGAGAATAAGAAAATAAAAAATATAAAATTAACTTTATATATTATAGGAATATTATGTTTAATGGTAGGAGTAAGTTATGCTACTTATAATCTTGTTTTAAAAGGAAATAAACAACATCAAGTTAATATAGGATCGCTTACTTTAACTTATGAAGAAACTAATAATATTAATGTAACGGGAGATACTATAAAAACAGATGAAGAAGGTATTGCAAGTGGTAATGTATTTAATTTTAAAGTAAGTGTAAATAATACAACTAATAAAGAAATTAATTATATAGTATATTTAACTATGGATATTGAGTATTTAAATAATATAGATAAAGGTAAAGTATATTTAAATAATAAAACAAAAAATATAGTTTATGGACCATCTTTTATAACAGATTTAGCTAAATATAAATATGAAAATAGTTATGTATTATGTACTAATATATTTACAAATGCAACAGAAACACATGAATATAGCTTGACATCATGGATAAGTCCTAAAACAAATATATTTGAATCAGGAGGAACACATCAAACTATTATAGGAGGTACTGTTAAGTTTAAAGTAAGTGTTGAAACAGTAGAAATAACTAATTTAGATACAAGTGGAGCAAATAAACCAGTTTTAGCATCAAATATGATTCCAGTATATTATGATGAAGCAAATAGTGTATGGAAAAAAGCAGATAAGAATAATTCACAAAAAGATTATAGATGGTATAGCTATACTTCAACAGGAGAATATAAAGGAATGTGGGCTAATGCAGTAACAGTAACAGATGCAAATAGACAAACTTATTTAAATGCAGAACCAGGTACAACAATTAGTATGGATGATATAAATGAAAAAAGCAGATAAGAATAATTCACAAAAAGATTATAGATGGTATAGTTATAGTTCAACAGGAGAATACAAGGGAATGTGGGCTAATGCTGTAACAGTAAAAGATACAAATAGACAAACTTATTTAAGTGCAACACCAGGTACAACAATTAGTATGGATGACATAACAACAATGTGGGTATGGATACCAAGGTTTAATGCAGTAACACCAAGTAATTATAATGGAGGAACAAAAGATAATCCTGGAGCAATAGATGTATCTTTTGTAAAGCAAAATGAGCGTGCAATAGATGCATTTACATTTGGAAATAAAGAACTAAGTGGATTTTGGTATGGAAAGTTTGAAGTAGGGGGAACACATATACCAAGATTTAATGCAGTAACACCAAGTAATTATAATGGAGGAACACAATCAAAACCTAATGCGATAGATGTAACATTTGTAAAACAAAATGAAACAGCAATAGATGCATTTACCTTTGGAAATAAAGAACTAAGTGGATTTTGGTATGGCAAGTTTGAAATTGGAGGATCACTTGCAAGTTCATGTACTAATGAAACATGTAATGTAAGTAATATAGTAGTAAAACCAAATATGACATCATTAAGAAGTAAAAAAGTAAGTAGTTACTTCTTTGCAAGTAGAAGCATGGAACAACCCAATAATAGTTTTGGCTTTATAAATTCTGAAGTAGATACCTTTTGGAAATAAAGAACTAAGTGGATTTTGGTATGGAAAGTTTGAAGTGGGTCATATAACGCTTGCATCAAGTTCAACTAATGATAGTTTAGGATGCACAAATGAAATATGTAGTAATGCAAATGGAATAATAATAAAACCTAATGTAACAAGTTTAGCAAGAAGTAATGTAAGTAATTTCTTTTATGCTTCAAGAAGCATGGAACAACCTAATAATAGTTTTGGTTTTGTAAGTAGTGAAGTAGATACGCATATGAGTAAAAATAATGAATGGGGAGCAGTAGCATACCTAACTCAAAGTATCTATGGAAGATGTACTAGTAGTACAACCTGTACTGAAGTAGGAATAAACAATAATGGTTCATATAAAACAGGATATGGAGCACCAGCAGGAAGTTCTGATTCTGCAACAAACGAAGCATATAATACAACACGTGGAAAAGATGCTTCAACAGAGTAAAAATAATGAATGGGGAGCAGTAGCATATTTAACCCAAAGTATCTATGGAAGATGTACTGATAGTACAACATGTACTGAAGTGGGAATAAATAATAATGGTTCATATATTACAGGATATGGAGCACCAGCAGGAAGCAAATATAATGATACAAATGGGGCATATAATACATCACTTGGAAAAGAAGCCTCAACAACAAAGAATATATACGGAATATATGATATGAGTGGCGGAGCATATGAATATGTCATGGGAGTATTAAATAAAACAATAGGCTTATCAGGATTTGGTAGTCTGCCAGACGAAAAATATTATAATAACTATACTGGTTCAAGTTATACAGGCCATGCATTAGATGAAACAGCTGGCTGGTATAGTGATAACGCTTACTTTCCTGATATGAGTGCCTCATGGTTTCTACGTGGGGGTCATTATGGCAATACCACTATTGCAGGAGTGTTTTATTTTCACAGAGGTAGTTGTCAATTAGATAGTAACTACTCTTCCCGTTTTGTAATAACAAATGAATAAATAATAAAAAGACTTGCTAATTTTCTTTAGCAAGTTTTTTATTTATACCTAATATTGATCCTATCATAGATGATAATATAAGAATAATTATATAAACAAATGATAGTAAATTAATTGAACTAAATATTAGGATAAATATAAATGAAATAATAGATAATAATATTCCATATTTTATTCCAGTTTGATATCCTTTTCTATCACTATTATTTCCTACATGATAAGCTCCTACTATCGTAGCTATTATAGGTATTATAAGTTTAAGTATATTTATAACTTTAACTCCTAATAAATCAAAATAATTTAATATTGTAAGAATAATAGTAAAGATAAGTATTATTCCTAATGTATATCCTAAAGATATTATATATTTTTTAATATTCTCCATAATTTCTCCTTTACTAAATATTATTATTTGAATAAAAAAATATGATTTAAAACATTATAAATATGAAAGGAATAAATTATGAATTATATTATTTTAATTATAAAGTTTATATTTTTATATTTAGTTTTTATTTATTTAAATCATATTAATCCTAAAAAGATAAGTAATTATACTTTATTTGATTATATTGAAACATCTTTAATAATACTTATATCTTTTTATACTATTATTAATGTAGATTATTCTTTATTTAAAGGTATTATTTTTATATTATTTGTATTAATATTTAATTATTTAATAAGATATATTTATTTAATTAATCCTAAAATTAGATATTATTTAGATAATAAAATAGTAATCGTATCTGATGGTAAGATTAATTTTAAAGAAATAATAAAAAATAGATATATTTTAGATGAATTAATAATTAAATTAAAAGAAGAAAATATAAGTGAAATAAATAATATTAAAAAAGCATATTTTATTAATGAGAATATAGTAATTATAACAAAATAAAAACTGCATATTATGCAGCTTTTTTCATAGTTCTAGCTTCTTTTGTAGTAACTCTAACTTTTTGCCCGTTATCTAAAGTAACAACTTGTAAATTTAATCCTTGTTTCTTTTTAGTGGCCTTTAAACAGTTTGGTCTTATATTTTTAACATTTGGTTTTCTATTTGATAAATTTTTAGCCATTTTTTATTCCTCCTCTTTAAATAAGCATTATAAATTTAACATAAATTTATAAATAAGTCAATTAATATTTGTTATTTTCTTTTTCTTACAACATAATCTTTAAATTCTTTTTCAATTGTTTTTTCTGCATTATCTTTACTTAATTTAGTAAAATCTGTTAAAAGATTTATTATTTCATTAAATGAATCATTTGACATTTTATAATAAGACTTATTAGCATTATTTAATTCATTAATATTAGTTTCTTCAATATTTTCTTTTTTAACAAGTAATCCTTCTTGTATTTTATTACTTTCAAGTATAGATATAGGATTTGAAAAGTGAATAAGATGATTATCTTTTATATAAATATATTTTGTAACACATTCAAAAAATAAAATTCCTAAATTATCTTCTTTTTTATTATTAAATATTTCATTTATATATTCTTCTAAAGATTTATATTTTATCGAACCATCTTCATTAATACTGTCAAATATTACTAAATTTTTATTTTCAATTTTTTTTACCATGTTTATATTCCTTTCATGTGGCAAATAAATTATATATTATTTATATATAAAAGTCAATTTTTATGTTAAAATAAGTATAAGGAGGAATGTTTTATGTATAGTCCACTTTATATTAAAACAGAATATAGTTTACTTTCTAGTTTAATTAAAATAGATAATTTAATAGAAAAATGTAAAGCTTGTAATATTACTTCACTTGCTATATGTGATGATAATTTATTTGGTACAATGGAATTTATTAAAAAATGTAATAAAAATAATATAAAACCTATTATTGGACTTGATATAAAATATTTATCCTCTAATATTCTTTTATATGCTAAAAATATAAATGGTTATCATAATTTAATAAAACTTGAAGGAATTAGTCAAGAAAAAGATATAAGTTTTGATGATTTAAATAAATATAATAATGATTTAATATGTATTTGTTTTGATAAAGAAATATATATTAGTTTAAAAAATATATATAATGATATATATGTTGGTATAAATAGTTTAAGTGAAAAAAATGATATTAATTATACTAAAGATATTGTTTTTATAAATAAAACTCTTTATCTTGAAAGATATGAATATAAATATTTACCTTATATATTTATGATAAAAGAAGGTAAAACAATAAGTGATGGTATTTCTTTTATATATCAAAATAATTATTTATTTAATTATGATGAAGTAATGCATATGGTTAGTATTAATGAAATAAATAATACATTAAAAATAGCTAATATGTGTAACATTGAGTTTGAAAATAAATTATATATGCCTAAATATGATACTGTAAGTTCTAAAGAGTTTTTAATTAATTTAGCTAATAAGGGTTTAAATAAAAGATTAAATGGTAATGTTAGTAATTTATATAAAGAAAGATTAAATCATGAACTTGATGTTATTATAAAAATGCATTTTGAAGATTATTTTTTAGTAGTTTATGATTATATAAAATTTGCTAAACAAAATAATATTTTAGTAGGACCAGGTCGTGGAAGTGCTGCGGGTAGTTTAGTTTGTTATTCTTTGGGTATAACGGATGTTGATCCTTTAAAATATAATTTATTATTTGAAAGATTTTTAAATTCTGAAAGAATTACTTTACCTGATATTGATACGGACTTTCCTGATGAAGATAGGGATAAAGTTATTAATTATGTTAAAGAAAAATATGGAAAAGATCATGTTTCAGGTATTATAACATTTGGAACTTTAAAATCTAAACAAGCAATTAGAGATGTTGGAAGAATACTTAATATAAAAAATAGTGATATTGATTATTTATGTAAAAGATTAAGTATGAATGAATCTTTAAAAGATTTAAGAAAAAGAAGTATGGAAATAAGTAATTTTATTGATAGTGATGATAAATTAAAATTATTATATAATATAGTTAATGAAATAGAAAATAATAAAAGACATACAAGTATTCATGCTGCAGGTATTGTAATAAGTTATAAAGCTTTAGATGAAATTGTACCTATATATAAACAAGATGATCTTAATTTAACAGAATATACTATGGAATATCTTGAAGAATTAGGACTTATTAAAATGGACTTTTTAGGTCTTAAAAATTTATCTATTATTAAAGAAGTTATTGACAATGTAAATAAAGAAAAAAGTTTAAATATTAATTTTAATAATATTCCACTTGATGATAAGTTTGCAATTAATATTTTTAAAATGGGAGATACAACTGGTATATTTCAATTTGAAAGTGAAGGAATGAAAAAATTTTTAAAAGATTTAAAACCAGAAAACTTTAATGATATAAGTAGTGCAATTGCATTATATAGACCAGGTCCTGCTTCTAATATACCTTTATTTATAAAAAGAAGACAAAACCTTGAAAAAATAGATTATATAAATCCAGCTTTAGAAGATATTTTAAAGGAAACTTATGGAATAATTGTTTATCAAGAACAAATTATGTTAATTGCAAAGAAACTTGCATCTTATACACTTGGGGAAGCAGATATTTTAAGAAGAGCAATGTCTAAGAAAAAAATAGAACTTTTAAAACAAGAAGAAGAAAGATTTATAAATAATTCAGTTAAAAATGGTTATACAAAAGAGGAAAGTAAAGAAGTATATGATCTTATTTTAAAATTTGCTAATTATGGATTTAATAAAAGTCATT
Organism: Mycoplasma sp. CAG:611; assembly: GCA_000434175.1. Taxonomy (GTDB): domain Bacteria; phylum Bacillota_I; class Bacilli_A; order RF39; family UBA660; genus CAG-611. The sequence continues at coordinate 1,502 of HF999798.1, read as the reverse complement.
CAATATGTTATTCTTTAATTGCATATCGTATGGCATATTTAAAAGCATATTTTCCAACTTACTTTTATGCTTCACTTTTAAAAGGAGTTATAGGTAGTGAAGTAAAAACAATTGAATATTTAAATGAACTTAAAAAAATAAATATAAAAGTACTTCCTCCAAGTATTAATGAAAGTAATTCTAAAATATATAAAGTAAATGATAAAAAAATCATGCTTCCTTTAACTTCAATTAGAAATATAGGTAATTTAATTGCTAATTATATTGAAGAAGAAAAATTAAATGGTAAGTTTATAGATATATATGATTTTTTAAAAAGAATATATAAGAAAACAAATAATATTAAAGTAATTGAATCTTTAATATACGCACATTGCTTTGATGAATTTGGTATAAATATAACAACTCTTATTAATAATTTAGATGATATAATGAATTATATTTCTTTAACTATTGATTTAGAAGATATGTCAATTGAAAAACCTATACTTAAATTTTATGATAATGATGTAGATGATATCTTAGAACATGAAAAAGAATTATTTGGTTTTTATGTAACTAGTCATAAAACAGAAAAGTATAAATTATTATATAAAAATATAACTAATCTAGATGAAGTTAGTAATAATTTTAATAAAGATATTAATATTATTATAAGTATTGATAGAATAAAAGAAATAAATACTAAAAATAATGATATTATGGCTTTTGTAAATGGTGTTGATAGTACTGGTAATGTAAATATTACGGTATTTCCTAATAAATATGATTTAATAAAAGAGTTTAAGAAAAATGATATATTATTAATAAATGGTAGAGTAGAAAAAAGATTTAATGAATATCAAATAATATTAAATAAAGTAAAAAAACTTAATTAGTTAAGTTTTTTTACTTTTTAGAATAATATTAATTAGGTTAGGGGATGATTAATATTAAAAAATATTATAAATATTTATTTGTTTTATTAGTAAGTTTTTTTATTATATTTTTAGTAGTAGATGCTAAAAGTACTATTACAACATTTGAAGAATATCAAGAAGGAGTAAAAAAATTTGATTTAGTTTTACTTTTTATTGTACCAATTACAATAATTGTAATCGGAGGAATATATTATTATATAAAAAATAAAAGAATAATAAGAAGGTTAAGGTTAAAATAACAATTATAAAAATGTATGCACAAAAATAAATATTGAGATTATTATTGACATTCATATAAATTTAATGCATATTATATTTATAAAAGCAAATTAGCTGTAAGGCAGTTAGGCATTTATATGTCACTGTCGTAGTTAATTTGCTTTTTTGTTTGGCAAAAGTTACCAACAAAATTTAACTCTGTTAAAAAATGCTAACAAAAACATTGACTTGGGGGGGGTGTATTATATAATAACCTTATAAAGTTAATAGTTAATAAAATAAGGGAGTTGATAAAATGATAGAAAGATTAAAACAAAATAAATTGATATTAATAATATTTATGATATCTATAATTCTTATAAT
>HF999797.1:4899-20847 GCA_000434175.1 Mycoplasma sp. CAG:611 | reverse complement strand
ATGCAAAAAGTAGTTCAGGATTTAATAGTTTACCAGATGAGAAATATTATAATAATTATACAGGATCATCTTATACAGGACATGCGTTAACTGAAACAAAAAAATGGTATGGTGATAACGATGGCTTCGTTAGCGCGAGTTACCCATGGTTCGCACGAGGTGGCTACTATGGCGCTGGTGGGGTCACAGGAGTGTTTTACTTCAGCAGCTACGATGGTAATTATATCAACAGCCACTCTTCGCACCTTGTAATTTCCAACGAATAGCCCTACAGGGGTATTTATCGGAAGGGAACTAAAGAACCCAAAATGAAAGTCAAGTAAATTAATTAAAAAATGATAGAAAGTGATACTTCAAAAACAGATGTGATTAATGCACGAAAGTTTTTGAAGTTTTTTAATAAAATAAATATCTTTATTTTATTTGTATTTTATTGTATAATTTAAATGGAAATTGAGGTTATGTTATGTTAATTACAAATGAATTTGATGATTATGAAATTATATCTATGAGTGATGGAGAAAAGCTTGAAAGATGGGGTAAGTTTTATTTGCTTAGACCAGATCCTGAGATTATATGGAAAGAAAGTTTAGATAAAAGTATTATTCATGCTTATTATCACAGAAGTACAACTGGGGGAGGTTATTGGGATGTTTTAAAGAAATTACCTTCTTCTTGGTGTGTTAATTATAAAGATTTAACTTTTAATGTTAAACTTATGGGGTTTAAACATACTGGTATTTTTCCAGAACAAAGTGTTAATTGGGATTTTATGAGGGAAAAAATAAAAGCAGAAAAGAAGAAAAGTAATCGTGAAATAAAAGTTTTAAATCTTTTTGCATATACTGGTTGTGCTAGTGTTGCTTGTTTAAAAGAAGGAGCAAGTGTCGTTCATGTTGATTCTAGTAGGGGAATGGTTGATTGGGCTAAAGAAAATGTTAAAGTAAATAATTTAGAAGATAAACCTATTAGATTTTTAGTAGATGATTGTATTAAGTTTGTTGAAAGAGAAATAAGAAGAGGTAATAAATATGATGCGATAATTATGGATCCACCTTCTTTTGGAAGGGGAACTAATAAAGAGGTTTGGAGTATTGATAAGGATTTATTTAATCTTGTTAGTTTATGTAAAAATCTTCTTGTTGATGAACCACTTTTCTTTATAATTAATACATATACTGCAGGTCTTTCTAAAATAGTTATTGAAAATATTTTAAAAATAGTTATGTCTGGTTTTCCTGGTAAAATATCTTCTTATGAACTTGGAATACTTGGTAAAGACAATTTAATATTACCATGTGGAGTATGTGCAAGATATGAAAAATGATTTAGAAATATTATATGAAGATAATCATATTATTGTTGTAGTAAAACCATTTAATATTTTATCTCAAAGTGATGATACTAAAGATATTGATATGTTAACTTTAATAAAATCTTATTTAAAAGAAAAATATAATAAACCTGGTAATGTTTATTTAGGTCTTATACATAGACTTGATAGACCAACCGGAGGAATAATGGTATTTGCTAAAACTAGTAAGGCGGCATCAAGACTTAGCGAACAAATAAGGTTAAATTTATTTACTAAAAAGTATTTAGCTATAGTAAATGGTTATTTTGATGAAAAAGCAGGTGTTTTTGAAGATTATATTTTAAAAAAAGAAGATAATTCTAGTGTAATATCTAATTTAGGAAAGTATGCTAAATTAGAATATGAAGTGTTAAAAGAAAAATCTAATTTAAGTTTAGTAAATATATTATTACATACAGGTAGACATCATCAAATAAGAGTGCAATTTGCAAGTAGAAATCATCCTTTATATGGGGATCAAAGATATGGAAAATCATCTAAAAAGCAACTTGCATTATTTGCTTATTATTTATCGTTTAATCATCCAGTTACAAAAGAAAAATTAGAATTTATAAAATATCCAGATAAAGTTGGTATTTGGAAGGAGTTTATATGTTAGAAATTAAAAATGTTAGTAAAAGTTATGGAAATAAAAAAGCATTAGATAATGTAAGTTTAAAAATAAAAAAAGGAAAAATATTTGGTTTTATCGGAGAAAATGGTGCAGGTAAAACAACTTTAATAAAAGCAATCGTAGGGATACATGATTTTGATTCTGGTGATATTTTAATTGATGGTGTATCTATTAAAGAAAATCCTGTTTTATGTAAGAAAAAGATGGCTTATGTTCCTGATAATCCTGATATTTATCCTAATTTAAGAGGTATTGATTATTTAAATTTTATTTGTGATATATATGAAATAAATGAAGAAGAAAGAAATACTTTAATAAAAAAATATGCTGATAAATTTTTACTTACATCATCTTTAGGAGATATTATTAGTTCATATTCTCATGGTATGAAACAAAAACTTGTTATAATAAGTGCTTTAATTCATAAACCAAGTTTAATTATTTTAGATGAACCTTTCGTAGGATTAGATCCTAAAAGTACGAAAGATGTTAAAGATATAATGAAAGAATTATGTAAAGAAAATGTTACTTTCTTTTTCTCATCACATGTTCTTGAAGTAGTAGAAAAACTTTGTGATGAAGTAGCTATTATTAAAGATGGAAAAATACTTGAAGTAGGTTCAGTTGATAAAATAAAAGGAAATAAAGATTTAACTGATGCATTCTTGGAGAAAACTTATGAAAAATAAATTTATAACAATTTTAAATACTACGATTAATAATTCATTTAAATTAAAAGTAACAAGTAAAAAGAAAAAAATAGGTATAATAGTGTTATTAATATATTTAATATTTTGTTTTATGTATACTTTTAAAATAAATTTAAGTACTATTTTTGAAACATTAAAATCTTTAAATTTAACATCATCTTTTTTAAGTGTTATTGTTTTTCTTTCAAGTTTATTTTCTTTTTGTATGACTTTCTTTCTAGCAAAGAATATTTTATTTCAAAATAAAGATAATGATTTATTATTAACTTTACCTCTTAAGAAAGAATTAATTATATCTACAAGATTAACTTATTTATATTTATATAATTTAGTATTAACGCTTCTTTGTTTAATCCCAGGTTTATATATATATATTGCTAATATAGGAATAAGTTTAAATTTAGTTATAATAAGTGTTATATTAGTATTTTTTACTCCGATTATACCAACTTTATTAGCTAGTGTTTTTGGTTATTTAATTGCCTTTTTAACAAATAAATTTTCTAAATCAAATTTATTTGAATATATTTTTAATCTTTTATTTATAGGAATGTATTTTTTAGTATTATTTAATAATAATTCTTTTCTAGTAAATATTATTTTAAATAAAAATATTAAATATATATTATTTCCTTTATATTTAATAAATAAATCTTTAATTAATCCTTTATATATAGTTATTTATATAATATTTAATTTACTTATTTTATATTTATTTATTAAATTATTTAAAAATATATACTTTAAATTAATTATAAATGTTAATAAAGTTATTACTAAGAATAATTATAATATAAATAGTAATAAAAATAGTTATAATAATAAAAATAAATCTTTATTAAAAAAAGAAATAAGAAACTATTTTTCATCTTTTGTTTATGTTTTTAATACTTTAATTGGACCTTTTTTACTAATATTATTTACAATATATTTAATTTTTGATAATAAAATTATTACTAGTATAGGAAAAGATATTGATATAAGAATTTATATTTATTTAATTATTACATTTGTTATATGTTTAACAAATATTACTTGTTGTAGTATTTCTATGGAAAAACAAAATTTTTATATGTTAAAAACATTACCTTTAAGTGAAAAAGAAATATTAAATAGTAAATTAAAGTTAAATATTTTACTTGTTTTACCTAGTGTTATTTTCTTTTTAATAGTTATATATTTAAAAGGATATATTAAATTTTATGATGCTTATTTACTTTTATTTTATTCTTGCTTTTTAAATCTATTTGTAAGTATGTATGGTTTAATTGTAAATTTAAAATTTCCTATGTTTGATGCTTTAAACGATCAAATAATTGTTAAAAGAAGTACAAGTGTATTAATAGGGACAATTGTTTTAACTATTATATGTTTGTGTTTAGTATCTTTTGTTATGGAATATAATGTTAAGTATAATCATTTAATTGAACTTTCTATTCTTATTGTATTAGCTTTAGATATAATTCTTAACTTTATTTTAAATAAATGGGGAATTAAAAGATTTAGGAAATTATAAGATGAAATTAAATATAAATGATGAAAGTTACGATGTTATTATAATTTATAAAGATATTAAAAATATGTATTTAAGAGTAAAGAGTGACTTAAAAATATATATTACTTGTTCTAAATATACAATAGAAAAAGATATTGTTAAATTTATTGAAAATAATACTTTAAATATATATAAGATAATAAATGATATTAAAAGAAAAAATATTAATTTAAGTGATAAATTAATGTATTTAGGAAATAGTTATGATAAAAGATTTATTAATACTAAAGAAATTATTTTTGGAAAAGATTATGTTTTTATAGGAAAAAATTTTAATTTAGATAAATTTTATAAAGATGAAGCATTAAAAGTATTTAAAGAAAGATTAGATTATATATATAATTTATTTGAAGAAGATATAAGTTATCCAAGTCTTAGAATAAGAAAAATGACTAGTAAATGGGGAGTTTGTAATATAACAAAAAAGATTGTTACTTTAAATTTAGAACTAATTAAATTAGATATAAAATATTTAGATTATGTTATTGTACATGAACTTAGTCATTTGATATATCCTAATCATTCTAAAGATTTTTGGAATTTAGTTTATAAATATTGTCCTAATTATAAATTATATAGAAAAGAAATGAAGAACTTAATTTAGTCTTATTTACTAAAAAAATGGAGGAAGGTTTTATGATAATAACAAGTTTAGATAATAAAAAAGTTAAAGAAGTAGTAAAATTAAAACAAAAAAAGTATAGAGATATAGAAAATAAATTTATAATAGAAACATTAAATATAATAAAAGAAGCTTATAATATGGGTTATTTACTTGAATTATATGTTCTTGAAGGTACAACATTGAATATAAAGTTTGATGTTCCAATAAATTATGTTAGTAAAAATGTTTTTAATAAAATTAGTTTTTTAGAAAATTCATATATTTTGGGTGTTTGTAAGAAAAAAGAAAATAAACTTACAGGAAATAAATATGTTTTACTTGATAATATACAAGATCCAGGTAATTTAGGAACTATTATAAGAAGTTGTGTAGGATTTAATGTAGATACACTTGTACTTGGTGATACTTGTGTTGATTTATATAATGATAAAGTACTTCGTGCAAGTGAAGGTAATATTTTTAAATTAAATATTGTAAGAATGAATTTAAAAGATGTGATAAAAACTTTAAAAGAAAAAGATATTGTAATATATGGAACAGATGTAAATGATGGTGAAAATATTGATAAAGTAGAAAATAACTCTTCTTTTGCTCTAGTTATGGGAAATGAAGGAAATGGGGTAAGCGATGAGGTTAAAGCTTTAGTGGATAAGAATTTATATATAAAAACATCTAAAAAATTAGAAAGTTTAAATGTAGGGGTAGCTACAGGTATAATTCTTTATGAGTTAAATAAGTGAGGTGTTTATGAATAAGTTAAATCATTTGGCTATAATTGTAGATGGTAATGGAAGATGGGCTAAAAGTATTGGCAAAATAAGAAGTTATGGTCATTTAAAAGGGTATGAAAATTTAAAGAAAATAATAAATTATGTTAATGATAATTTAGATATAAAATATATTAGTTTATTTGTTTTTTCAACAGAAAATTTTAAAAGAAGTAAAGATGAAGTAGATTATTTAATGAATTTATTTAAGAAAGGTTTTAAAGAAGAAAAAGATGTTTATATAAAAAAGAATATGAAGGTAGTTTTCTCTTATAAAAAAGAAGGGTTAAGTAAAGATATTATATCTATAATTGAAGAAGTTGAATCTTCTACAAAAGATAATACAGGATTAGTTGTTAATTTTTGTTTGAATTATGGTGGTAGAAGTGAAATAGTTGATGCTTGTAAGAAAATAATTGATGATAAAATAGATAAAAATGATATTACAGAAGACTTATTTAAAGATTATTTATATAATAAGCTTCCTGATATTGATTTAATGATTAGAACAAGTGGAGAACAAAGGATAAGTAATTTTATGTTATGGAGTTTATCTTATAGTGAACTTTATTTTACAAAAACTTATTTTCCTGCTTTCACAACAACTGAATTATTAGAAATAATTGATGATTTTAATAATAGAGATAGAAGATATGGTAACGCAAAATAAGCGTTACTTTTTTAATATTTTAATATATTTTTCATAAATTTATTATGAAAGGGAAAATAATATGTTTCAAACAAAGATAAATGAAAGAATAAGATTAATATTAGTTATATTTATATTGTTGTTTTTAATTATATTAGTAAGAATTGTTTACGTTCAAACAATTGAATATAAAAAACTAAGTTTATTAGCAGATGATTTATGGAGTAGGGAACTTCCAATAACAGCAGAAAGAGGTAAAATATTAGATAGGAATGGTGTTATTTTAGCTACGAATAAAACAACATCTACTTTAATAATTATTCCTAATCAAGTAGAAGATAAAAAGTATACTGCTAAAATTATTAGTGAAATATTAAATGTTAGTTATGATACTATTTATGAAAGAGTTAATAAAAAAAGTTCTATAGAAAGAGTTCATCCTGAAGGGAGAAGATTAAATAAAGATATTGCAGATAAAATAATATCTTATAATTTACCAGGTGTTTATTTAGTTAAAGAATCACAAAGGTATTATCCTTATGGTGATTTACTTTCTCATACTTTAGGTTATGTAGGAATTGATAATCAGGGTTTAGCAGGTATTGAACTTATGTATGATAGTTATTTAAAAGGAACAGATGGTGCGATAAAATATTATAGTGATGCTAAAGGAAATAGACTTGATAAAAAAGAAGTATATGAAAGTCCTGTAAGTGGAATGGATATTGTACTAACAATTGATTATAATATTCAAAAGTCAATTGAAAGAGAACTTGATAATATTGTGGATATTTTAAATCCTGATAATGCTTTAGTAGTAGCAATGAATCCTAACACAGGTGAAATACTTGGGATGGGTTCACGACCAGGATATGATCCTAATAATTATAGTAAATATAATATGGAAACAATAAGTAGAAATCTTCCTATTTGGATGACTTATGAACCTGGTTCAACTTTTAAAATAATAACAACAGCATCAGCAGTAGAAGAAGGGGTTGTTAATTTAGAAAAAGATACTTTTTATGATACAGGAAGTGTTAAGGTAACTGGTTCAACTTTAAGATGTTGGAAAGCAGGAGGACATGGACATCAGACTTTTTTACAAGTTTTTGAAAACTCTTGTAACCCAGGTTTTGTATCACTTGGATTTAAACTTGGAAAAGAAAAATTATTTTCTTACATAGATTTATTTGGTTTTGGAGAACAAACAGGAATTGATTTAAATGGTGAGGGTAGTGGTATAATATTTTCTTTAAATAATGTACATGATCTTGAACTTGCTACGACTGCTTTCGGACAAGGAGTAAGTGTAACACCGATACAACAAGTAACCGCGGTATCATCAATAGTAAACGGAGGTTATCTATATAAACCATATGTTTTAAATAATATATATGATAGTAATACAAATACAATTTTTTATCAAAATCAAAAATCACTTGTAAGAAAAACAATAAGTTCTAATACAAGTAAAATTATGCGTATGGCTTTAGAAAGTGTTGTGGCCCGTGGTGGTGGAAAAAAAGTATATATTGATGGGTATAGAGTAGGAGGAAAAACAGGAACGGCTCAAAAAGTTCAAAATGGTTCATATCTTGCAAACAATTATATAATGAGTTTTATGGCAGTTCTTCCTGCTCCTAATCCTGAAGTTGTCTTATATTTAGCTATAGATAATCCTAAAAAGACGGCTTTATTATCAAGTTATACGACAACTCCTTATGTAAGAAAAATATTACTTGATATTATTAATATAATGAAAATAGAAAAACAAAGTAATCAAATAGAAAAAGATTATGAATGGAATGATAAAAAATATTATGAAGTTGAAAATGTAATTGGCAAAACAAAAAGTGAAGCAAAAAAGTTATTAACAGGATTTGATATTTCTTATGTTGGTGATGGTAATATTGTAAAAGAACAAACACCAAAAGCAGGGGAAAGATATTATCAGTCTGGTAAAATAAGGTTATTAATGGGCGAATAAATGTAAAATTTCTAAAGATTTTCTTTCGTTATTTTAATACTTGTAGTATAATTGTTATAGAAATTATTAAAGAATGGGTGAAATTTATGTTATTATTAACAAAGGTTGTTTTATCGTTGATGGTAGGGTTTATAACGTCAGTTATATTTGGCTTTGTATTAATACCATTTTTAAAAAAAATAAATTTTGGGCAAAGAATAAGTGATTATGTAGGAGAAAATCATCATAAAAAAGAAGGAACTCCTACAATGGGAGGAATAATATTTATTGTACCTACGATTATTACAATAGTATATTTATGTTTGTCTGATAGGGTAGAATTTACATATAATTTAGCTATTGTACTTGTAGTATTTATTCTTTATGCACTTTTGGGATTTTTAGATGATTTTATTAGTATAAAACGAAAACATAATGAAGGACTTACTATAGCACAAAAGTTTTTAGGACAAGTTTTAATTGCTCTTATTTTCTTCTTTATATTTATGAAATATGATGGAAATACTAATTTTACAGTATCAAGTTTAGGAATAGATATAAATTTAGGTTGGGGATATGGAATATTTATTTTACTTCTTCTTGTAGGGTTTAGTAATGCTGTTAATCTAACTGATGGATTAGATGGTCTAGCAGGAGGACTTTCTGCAATATCTTTTGTAGCATTTGCTCTTATTTCACTGTTTATCGGTCAAGAAGATATGGGAATATTTTGCTTTATTCTTGTAGGAACAATCGCAGGATTTTTAATGTTTAATGCTTATCCTGCTAGAATATTTATGGGAGATACAGGTAGCCTTGCCCTTGGAGGAGTGTTAGCTACTATTGCAATACTTACAAGAAGAGAAATTACCCTTTTTATAATATGTCTTCCATTTGTAATAGAAACAGCAAGTTCAATGATTCAAATATTGTATTATAAATTAACCAAAAAAAGAGTTTTCTTAAACTCACCACTTCATCATCATTTTGAAAAATTAGGTTATCAAGAACCAGATATAGTAAAAGCATTTTGGTTATTTGGAATTCTTTGTTCTTTAGCAGGAATATATTTTGCTGTTTGGTTATAGAAACAAAAAATTTAAAAATTAGTTTAAGATGAATTTTTAAAATTCATCTTTTGTTTTTGAAAAGTCAAAATTAGCTATTTGCAAAGCATTTGATATATCGTAATCAATCTAATTGGAGAGCTTTATGGATAAAATTATAAGAAGAAAGATAATAAAGATTATTTAAGTAAAAAAAGAAAAACCGTTTAGTGATGAAGTATTGCAACAAGCAAGAATATATAAAACAAATAATTAAAAACAAAGTTTATTAGTTTAAATTGCAAACACTAATTTTTTAAAAATTAATGTTGCTATAAAAGATTTTTTAAGATATAATATTAAGCGTACAAAGGAGATGTTATATATGAAAAATAATATTAAAGAAATTGAAGTTAAAATAGAAAAAGAAGAATTTGAAAAAGCATTAGAAAATACTTTAGAAAAGAAATTACAAAACTTTCAAATGGATGGTTTTAGAAAAGGAAAGGTACCAAAAGATTTATATTTAAAAAAATATGGTAAAGAATCATTATATATTGATGCTGTTGATAGCCTTTTACCAAGTGCTTATGAAAAAGCATTAAAAGATGTAAAACCTATTATTGAACCAAAAGTTGATTTAAAAGAAATAAATGAAAATGGATGCACTTTTGTTTTTACAGTAACTGAAAAGCCTGAGGTTAATATCAAAAAATATACTGGTTTAAAAGTTAAAGAAGAAGAAGTAAAAGTTACAAAAGAAGAAATAAATGCTGAAATTGATAATATGCTTGAAAGATATAGTGAAATAGCAGTAAAAGAAGGAAAAGTAGAAAATGGTAATATTGCTATAATCGATTTTGAAGGATTTAATGATGGTGTTGCTTTTGAAGGTGGTAAAGGAACTAATTATTCACTTGAAATAGGAAGTAATACATTTATCCCAGGTTTTGAAGAACAATTAATTGGAATGGGAAAAAATGAAGAAAAAGAAATTAATGTTACATTCCCTAAAGATTATCCAAGTGAAGATTTAAAAGGAAAAGATGTTGTTTTTAAAGTTAAAGTAAATGAAATAAAAGAAAAAGTAAGAAGAGAACTTGATAAAGAATTTTTTGAAGATTTAGGTATGGATGGTGTTGATTCACTTGAAACTTTAGAAAAACATGTTGAAGAACATTTAAAAGAACATAAAAAGATGGATAATGAAAACAAATTCGTTGATGAAATATTAGCTAAAATTGCAGAAAATACAGAAGTAGAAATACCTGAAGAAATGGTTGAACATGAAATTACACATATGGTTGAAAATTTTGAAAATCAATTAAAGATGCAAGGAATTTCACTTGAAGTATTCTATGAGATGACAAAAAGTGATGAAAAAGCTTTAAGAGATCAAATGAAAGATGAAGCTTCTAAAAGAGTTAAATATAGTTTTATTTTAGAAGAAATTCAAAATAAAGAAAATATTAAAGTTACAGAAGAAGAAATAAATGAAAAAGCTGAAACTTTAGCAAAACAATATGGTATGGAAAAAGATGCATTTATTAGTGCAGTAGGTGGTCTATATAATATTGAATATGAACTTTTAATGGAAAAAACAATTAATTTCTTAAAAGAGAATAATTAATTAATAACTTCATTTCTAATTAAAGAAATGAAGTTTTACTTTTAAAACAAAAAATATTGGAAGACCCAATATTTTTTAAGTATTATTTATTATTTTTATTAGAAGCACTTTCAAATGCTCTTAAAACTTCAACTGGTAAAGCAAAAATAACAGTATTTGATTGATCAGAGCTTAAATCATTTAAAGTAGCAAGAGTTCTTAAGTGAAGTGCCCCTGGAGTTTTATTCATAACTTCAGCAGCTTTAGCTAAATTAGAAGAAGCTTCAACTTCACCAGCAGCTTTAGTTATAACCGCAGCTTTTTCTCTTTCAGCTTCAGCAACTTTAGCAATAACTCTTTTCATTTCCTCAGGTAAGGAAACATCTTTAAGTTCAACATTTTCAACCTTTATTCCCCAAGGATCAGTAGCTTCATCAATTACCTCACATATTTTAGTAGAGATAGTTTCTCTTTCACTTAGAAGTTCATCAAGTGTAACAGATCCAACAATATTTCTCATTGTAGTTTGAGCAAGTTGACTAACAGCATAATAAAAGTTTTCAACTTCCAAAATAGATTTAGAGGCATCAAATATTTTATAGTATATAACAGCGTTAATTCTAATTGAAACATTATCTTTTGTTATCGCATCTTGTTCAGGAACATCAACTGCCTTTGTTCTTATATCAACTTTTTTATAAGATTCAAAAATTGGAAGAACAAGATTCCATCCTGGATTCATTATTTTAGTGAATTTACCAAGTTTAAATTTTATACCTCTTTCATATTCATTAATCTGTTTAATTGAAGCTAGAAAAATAATAACAATAATACCTATAATTACATATAACATAAAATTACTCCTTTCATAATTTTATTATACTATTTAATTTTATAATATTAAATAGTATTTAATAAATTAACCAAATGTAAACAAAACTATTGCATTTATCATAAATTTTTAGTATTCTTTTAATAAAGAAGGTAAGTGGTTGCATGAAATTTATGTCTGATTTTTTGTTATTTATTATTTCATTATAACATTTTAACAATCATATATATTTAGTGAATATGATTGTTTTTATATTTAAGGAGAAAAATGGATTATATAAAGCAATATAAATTATTATATAAAAGAAAAAAGAATTATGGCAAAACTTCAATAAAATTATATGATATGCTAAAAAAAATAATTAATGATTTAAACATTTCATCTGTTTTAGATTATGGATGTGGTAAAAGTAAATTATTAGATTTAATAAAGAAGAATAAAAAAATTAAAATTTATAGATATGATCCTGCGATTAAAAAGTATTCTAAATTAACAAAAAATAAGGTTAACTTGGTAATATGTACTGATGTGTTACAACATGTTCCTTTATATGATTTAGATAGAGTATTAAAAGAAATAAAATCTAAAGGTATTTATATATTATTTTATATTAAATGTACTAACCATAAAACAAAACTTCCCAATAAAACTTATGCTAATTGTACTGTTTATGATAAAAAATGGTGGTTAGAAAAATTAAGTAATTATTATGATGATATAAAAGAAATAAAGATAAGTGATTTAACAAGCGTTTGTTTTATTATGAAAGGAGAAAATATTATGAACTATGATATTAATATTCGTGAAGAAGTTTTTGGAGGTACATTAATGGATGTAAAAACAGGAAAAAGGGTTTATATAACAAAAAAAGAATTAAAAAATATTTTAAATAATAACATTTTTCCTAAAGATTTACAGTATTTAAACAAAGATAACTTAAATATTAAATTTACTAAATTAACAAAAAAGGTAGAAAATATGTTTAGTTTTTTTGATATTGTTTATCTTGAATTAACAAGGGCATGTAATTTAAAATGCATTCATTGTTTAAATAATTCAGGTATAAAACAAAAAGATGAACTAACAAAAGAAGATTTATTAAAACTAATTAAAAACTTTTCTTCACATGGAGTGCAGGAAATAAGATTTACCGGAGGAGAACCACTTTTATTTAATGGAATATATGATTTAATAAGATTTGCAACAGAAGAAGGTATTTGCACATCACTTGGTACAAATGGAACTCTTGTTACTAAAGAAGTAGCAAAAAAATTAAAAGAAAGTGGTTTAAAAAAGGTTGTTGTAAGTATTGATGGAAATAAAAAAACACATGATAAAATAAGAGGTAAAAAAAACTATCAAAAAGCAATGCATGGACTAAAATATTTACAAAAAAATGGTATAAATGTTAGAGTAAATTCTGTAATAATGAAATCTAATATGGAAGATGTTATAAAACTTGCTAAAAAAATGTCTAGAAAGAAGATTACTATATTTATAAGAAGGTTTATATCATCAGGAAGAGGAAAACACCTTGAAAATAATATGTTGAATAAAAAAGATTATGATTATGTTAGAAATAAATTACAAAAAGAACTTACTAAAAAAACATATGTTAATGGTCATTATTTAAGAAACGACGAAGGTGTTAATTCAAGAATAAAATTACCATTTGAAATAAGAGGGTGTAAGGCTGGTCAAAGAGCTATTACAATTTTACCAAATGGTGATGTTAATTTATGTGGTTTTTTAGCAGCTCAAGATTTTCCTAAAGTGGGTAACATAAAAGAAATAGATGACTTTTTAAATTTTTGGATTCTAATTAATAAAAATGATCATTTATTAAATCTTCGAAATAATTTAGATAAATATAATAAACTTTTAAATGTTCAAGAAACATATTGTCTTGCCTATATAGCAAATTATTTAAAGGATAATAAATTATGATAATTGTTTTAACGGGTCTTCATGGAAGTGGTAAAAGTTATTTTGCAAATAATATATGTAAAAAATATGGCTTTGAAATTATATATAAAAACGATCTGATAAAAGAAATGTGTAAAAAAATGAATATAAATTCTTGGCATAACTGGTATATAGAAAGTTTTAATAAAGATTTTATAACTACTACAATTAAAATATTACAAAATTTACCAAAAGATAAAGATATAATTTTGGATTCAATTCATAGTTATGATGAATGGATGGTAGCTAAAAAGTATTTAAAAGATGTTTATCTTGTTCTTATAATAGCACCTGAAAATATAAGAAAAAAACGTTATGAAAAAGATGATTTTTTAAAAGATATAAAAAGAATTAATTATTATCATAGTAAAGAAAATAATAATATAAATTGTTTATATGCGTGTGCTACATGGGCATTTAATGGTTCTTCATGTGATGAAGTTAATGAAAAAAGTTTTTTAGAATTATTAAATTATATTAATAATTCTAAAACAAAAGAAAAAGAATTAGAAAGGAAGAAAAAATTATGAAAGTAAAAAAAGCAGGCTGTATTTTAATAAATAAAAAGACAAAAGAAATTGGTCTTGTTTATAGAATAAAGCATAAAGATTATTCATTTCCAAAAGGGCATCTTGAAAAAAATGAAACATTAAAAGAATGTGCAATAAGAGAAACAGAAGAAGAAACATCAGTTAATCCCATTATTATAAAAGATGAACCAGTTAAAGTATTAAGTTATACTGATTCAAATAATGATGATGTAGAAGTTTATTATTTTTTAGCTTTTACAAATGGTTTAACAAAAAGAAAAATAAAAGAAAAAGATAAAGAGTGTTTAAAATGGATTAATTATGATGATGTTGAAAAAATATTATCATATCCTAACTTAATTGAATTATGGAATGATGTGAAAAAGGATGTTTTAGAAAAAATAAATGAATAAAAAAATAATTTTTATATCAAAATATGATAATACTTTAAATGGAGCAAATAAAATAAAAAATAAAATGGATAACTGTGATATTTTAGTAATCGAAGACTTTAATAAAGATTTAAATATAAATCATTCCAATATATATTTTTTATGTAACACACCATTAATTAATAAAATAGTAAAAAGATTAAATAGTGAAAATTATATTTTTAATAAAGAATATTATTTAGATAATTATAAAAAGAAAGATGTTCAAATTTTATTAAGAAAAAATAATATTAATGTCCCTAAAATAATTGATTATAGTAAAATAAAAGATAATACATATCCAATATTTTGTAAAGAAAATAATCATGTAGGAATAATTTTTTTAGTATATAATAAGGTAACATTAGATAAATTCTTTAAAAAGTTTAATATGAATAAATTCTATTTAGAGGAAAAACTTGATAATACTTATGAATATAAAGTTTATTATGTAAATAAAAAAGTATTTTTTAAAGATAAAGTTGAAATATATGATTTAAAAATTAATAATATATGTGAAAATATTTCTAAAATTTTAAAGCTTGAAATATTTTCAGTTGATTTAATAAAAATTCAGAATGAATATTATGTTATAGATGTAAACCCATCATCAGCATTTTATTTATCAAAAAAAGCAAGATTAGAATTTATAAAAATAAATAAAAAGTAATTTTTTCATTACTTTTTATTTATTTTATGTTATAATCTTAAAAGAAAAAGGAAAGTGATGTTATGGATAATGTTATTTTAATAAAATATGGTGAATTAACAACTAAAAAAGATAATAGAAAAGAGTTTATAAATATTTTATATAATAATTTATATGAAAAATTAAAACAATATGATGTAAAAATAGTAAAAGAATATGCTAGAATGTATATTTATTTTAATAGTTATGACAAGAATAATATTTTAAATGTTTTAAAAAATACTTTTGGAATTCATGCGTTTAATTTATGTTATAAAGTAAATACTAATATTGATGATATTAAAAATATAATTTTAAAAGAAATATCTATGTTAGAATTTAATACATTTAAAGTGGTAACAAAAAGAAGAGATAAAACTTTTGAATTTTCAAGTATGGAATTTAATAATATTATCGGAGGACATATTTTAAAAAATATAAAAGATGTTTCTGTTGATGTTCATAATCCTGATATTTATGTAAATATTGAAATAAATAAAGATGATACATATATTTATTTTAATGATATAAAAGGTCTTGGAGGCTATCCTGTAGGAGTTCAAAAAAAAGGACTTTTAATGTTA
>HF999797.1:0-4852 GCA_000434175.1 Mycoplasma sp. CAG:611 | reverse complement strand
GATTCTCCAGTTGCGGGTTATCTTGCTTTAAAAAGAGGAATAAAACTTGATGCAATATATTTTGAAGCAATACCACATACTAGTTTAAATGCTAGAGAGAAAGTTATTTCTTTAGCAAATGAGTTGTTAAAATATACAACAAATATTAATCTTTATGTTGTTCCAATTACTAAACTTCAAGAAAGTATTTATAAAAATATAGATTCTACTTATATGATAACCATTTTAAGAAGAATGATGTATCGTATTGCAGAAAAAATAGCAGAAGAAAAAGAATGTTTAATCTTAGTAAATGGGGAAAGTATAGGGCAAGTAGCTAGTCAAACATTATCAAGTATTAATGCCATTAATAGAGTAGTTAGTATTCCTATTATAAGACCAGTTGCATGTTTTGATAAATTAGAAATAATTGATATAGCCAAAAGAATTAACACTTATAATACAAGCATTTTACCTTATGAAGATTGTTGTACCATTTTTGTACCTAAACATCCCGTTATTAATCCAAAGATAGAAAAATGTGAATATTATGAATCTTTAATAGATTATAAAACAATGATAGATGAATGTATAAAAAATACTTTTGTCGTTAAAATAAATGAAAACAAAAAAATTAATGATTTATTATAGAAAAAATATGTTATTATAAAAGTAGGAAGTGATTTTGTGGAAAGTTTATTAAAATATTTTGAAGAAAATTATGATGTTTTTGAATGCTTTAATGGATGTTTAGATTCTTTTATGTTTGAAAGTGAAACTGAAAGATATATTGATATTTTGATGGGAATGATAAATGAATTTTATACTAAAGATATCATTGGTTTAAAAGAAAAAGCTAGTAAACATGAAAAATTTAGAGTTTCAAAAGATAATGAAGGTAAGTGTTTCTTAGAAATAACAGGAAAAAATAATAAAACTATTATTATAATTAGGCAAGAAAATAGTAATTTTGAATTATATAAAAATTTAATTGGAACTAAATATACAGAAGAAGAATTTACAAATAGATTAAATCAAATTCAAAAAATAGATTATGATATAGCAAAAAGAAAAGTACCAAAAAGATTTTTAAAAGAGTATAGTGATACTAATTTAATGGATTTTTTAAAAGCAAAGCTTATTGTAAGTTACTATAGATACTTAACAGATGAATATAATAAAATTACGGTAAGACAAGAGTTTTTTACAGAGCCAGAAGCTGTTATGCGTGACAATAGTGAGCAAAATATTAATATAAAAGAAAGAAACCAAGAAAGAATTAATGATATCATAGACTATGAATTAAGAAAACAAGCATTGTTAAAATATACTCCATTTCAGGTTGTTCAATTTATAGGAAGAAAAACAAAAGAAAGAGTAGATGTTTATTTATATGAAAAAGATGGATTTATAATTGGAATTTGCGAACCATTTTTTGGAGATAGCTATACTAAAATATTTAATTTTGGCAAAACATCTAAATATAATTATCCTTTAATAAAAGAAATGTTAACAGCTGGACTTGAAGCTGATAGAGTAGTAAGTGGAAATGATCCTGCAATAATAAGAAAAGCTCATACATCAGTTGATACTTTTATTTCGAATTTAAAAACTTTATTTGAGAATTTAGAAGACGATAAAAATTTTAAAGAAGATATAGAAAAATCATTTAAAGTTTATAGATAGGAATAAATTACCAACTTAAATTTCGTATAACTTTTAAAAGATTTCACATTCTATAAATGTATAGGAGGTGAAATACATGAACCAAAATAGTAAATTAGTAGTTCCAGGAGCTAAACAAGCTATCGAATCTATGAAATATGAAATAGCTAGAGAATTTGGTGTTACTTTAGGACCAGATACTACTGCTAGAGCTAACGGATCAGTTGGTGGTGAAATCACTAAACGTTTAGTTGAAAGAGGATTAAGCCAAATGGGTGGATACTCTCAAAAATAGTTTAAGTTTGATTTTAAATTAAAGAAATAGAGTTTACATTCTATTTCTTTTTCTTTTGGAAAATGTTAAATTTTGTATTATAATAGTTTTAGGAGAAATGTTATGTTAGATAAATTACAAATATATTTACAAATAATTGTTGATTATTTATTACAAGTAGGTTTAGTTGGAGGATTTTTTCTTGTTGTTTTAGAATCAATAATTCCAGCTCTTCCTCTTAGTATTTTTATAGGATTAAATATTATTACTTTTGGAAAAATATTAGGTTATGTTATATCTTATTTTGGTACTATCGTAGGATGTATGTTGTCTTTTATAACTTTTAGGTATATATTAAAAAATTATTTATATAAAATTTTTAAAGAAAAAACAAGAATAAAAATAGAAGATCTAATGAAAAAAATGACAAATATAGACTTTAATACTTTAGTAGTTATAATAGCAATACCATTTACGCCAGCTTTTTTAGTTAATATTGCTGCGGGACTTTCTAATATTCCAATAAAAAAATATATATTTGCTTTATTAATTGGTAAACCATTTATGATATATTTTTGGGGTTATATCGGAGCAAATTTGTTAGAAAGTTTGAAAAATCCAATTATTCTTGTTAAAATAATAGTGATAGTGTTATTAGCATATTTAATAAGTAAAGTAGTAGAAAAAATAATTAATGTAGAAAAAAATTAGGAGGGATAATTATGATGGATTATATAATAATAGGATTGCTTGTTATAACAATTATTTTAATAATAATATCTTTAACAAAAAATATAAATGAAGGAAATATAACAGAAAGACTTGGTAAATTAGAAGTTAGTATTACTAAGGATTTAAGTGATTTAAAACTTTCTTTAAATAAAGATTTTAATGATTTATCATTAAAAAATGAAAGAAGATTATTAGAAATAAATGATAAAGTGACTGAAAGATTAGATGAAAATTTTGAAAAAACAAATAAAACATTTATGAATGTTTTAGAAAGACTGTCAAAAATAGATGAAGCACAAAAGAAAATTGATTTATTAAGTAATGATATTGTATCTCTTCAAGGAATACTTACAGATAAAAAAACAAGAGGTATTTTTGGAGAAGTAAATTTAAAACATATTTTAGTAAGTGTATTTGGAGAGAATAATAATAATATTTATAAACTTCAATATCCATTTCCTAATGGTTCGATTGCTGATTCTGTTTTATTTGCACCCGAACCACTTGGCACAATTGCAATAGATAGTAAATTTCCTCTTGAAAATTATAGAATGATGGTTGATAAAAAAATAAGCGTAGTTGAAAGAGAAAAATATGAAAAATTATTTAAAATGGATGTAAAAAAACATATTGATGCAATTCATGATAAATATATAATCGAAGGAGTAACCACAGATCAAGCAATTATGTTTTTACCTGCTGAGGCTATTTTTGCAGAAATTAATGCATATCATACAGATATAATTGATTATGCTTATAAAAAACATGTTTGGATATGTAGTCCGACAACTCTTATATCAACATTAACTGTTGTTGAAATGATTATTAAAAATATTGAAAGAGATAAATATACATCTATTATTCATGATGAATTAAATAAACTTGGAGTTGAATTTTCTAGATATAAAGACAGATGGGATAAATTATCAAGAAGTATTGAAACCGTAAGTAAAGATGTAAATGAGATTCATACGACAACAGATAAAATTACTAAAAGATTTACATCAATTAGTAAAGTCGATGTTAGTTTACTTGAACATAAAGAAGATTTGCATAAATAATAAAATTATGATATTATGTATATAGATGAAGGAAACTTCATAAAATAAAAAGGAGATATTTAAGTTTGATGTACTTAAATGTCTACCTAAAAAATAAGTGCGACATTTAGTCTAATGTAATTAAACTAAGTGTCATTTTTTTATAATGATTATCAAGAAAGTGATAATAAATAAAATGATAGAGATATAACGTAAAACATTTATAATAAAGGTTTTAGTTTTCACTTTATCAAACCTTTTTTTCATAAAGATAAGAGGTAGACACTAAGTAACTTAAATATTTCCAATTACTACTATAGCAAATAAATGTTTGCTTAGTCAATAAAAATTTGCATAAATAATAAAATTATGATATAATAAGCACAAATTTAAGGGGGAATGTTTATGCAAGCTATTTCTATGTCACAAAACAAATATAAACAACTTACAAAGATGAATTTACCCAAAGAAGTTTTTAATACAGAAGCTATTATATATGATTTTAGATATAAAGGAGAAGAAAAGGTATTTAAAAAGCTTCTCAATAATATGGGAGTTAATCTTGCTAATAAATTATATACATTAGAAATGTTAGATGTAAATAGAAAGTATTTACCAGAAAATTTATGTATTCCTGACTATCTAACAATTGTAGGTGGTGTAGTTGAAGGTTTTACAATGCCTAAAATAGAAGGAATAAATTTTTCTACTACTTTAAAAAATAAAAATATAACAATTGAAGAAAAAATATATTATTTAAAAAAAATTGGAGAATTACTTCATCAATTAGAACAAATAAGAAAATATACACCATTTAATGATTTTTATTTAAATGATATTCATGAATCAAATTTTATAGTTAATCCATATAAAAAAACAATAACAGCAGTAGATTTAGATAGTTCAAGAGTTTGTTCTAAAGCAAATTTTGCTTCAAGATATTTAACACCATTTGCTCTTTTAAATAATGTTAAAGATAAATATAAAATAATTGAAGATAATTCAAGTAGTCTTGGATATGTTGAAGCTGATAGCAATACAGATTTATATTGTTATATAATAATGATTTTAAATTATTTATATGGGGAAAATATTAATAATTTAAACTTAGAAGATTTTTATAATTATTTACGCTGTGTCCTAGATTATAAGGGGTAAATTT
>HF999796.1 GCA_000434175.1 Mycoplasma sp. CAG:611 | reverse complement strand
TATGATCTCTTTGGGATTAAACCCTCAATCTATTAGTACTAGTCCGCTCAATGTATCGCTACACTTCCACTTCTAGCCTATCTACCACATAGTCTTTGTGGGATTTTACTTATTTACATAATGGGAAAATTCATCTTAGAGGGGGCTTCACGCTTAGATGCTTTCAGCGTTTATCCCTTCCCTACATAGCTACTCTGCACTGCCACTGGCGTGACAACAGATACACCAGAGGTATGTTCATTCTGGTCCTCTCGTACTAAGAACAACTCCTCTCAATTTTCCTACGCCCACGACGGATAGGGACCGAACTGTCTCACGACGTTCTGAACCCAGCTCGCGTGCCACTTTAATGGGCGAACAGCCCAACCCTTGGAAGCAACTCCACCTCCAGGATGTGACGAGCCGACATCGAGGTGCCAAACACCACCGTCTATGTGAACTATTGGGTGGTATCAGCCTGTTATCCCCGGGGTAACTTTTATCCGTTAAGCGACGACCATTCCATACTGAATCGCCTGATCACTAAGCCCTACTTTCGTATCTGCTTGACTTGTAAGTCTCGCAGTTAAGCTACCTATATACCTTTACACTCTGCGAATGATTTCCAACCATTCTGAGG
>HF999795.1 GCA_000434175.1 Mycoplasma sp. CAG:611 | reverse complement strand
CAAGAAGAAATTTTTGAAAATAACAACATTGAAGTGTATATCATACCAGAATATTATTTTGAAGATGAAATTAAGGAGGTAATGTAATAATGCAAGGAATTAAATTAAAAGATTTTCAAATAAATACAGTTAATAAACTATTAGATGCAACTTCTATTGGAAGTAAAAAAGAGGTATTATTACAAGCACCTACTGGAAGTGGTAAAACTATTATTCTACTCTCTTACATTGAAGAGTATTTAAAAGAAAATAATAAAATGGTATTTGTATGGCTAACTCCCGGTAAAGGAGATTTAGAAGAACAAAGTAGAAAGAAAATGATTAAATTTTTACCACATCATAATACTAAAAATATTAAAGATGTACTACTTCAAGGTTTTGATGCAAAAGATACTGCTTTTATTAACTGGGAAACAATTACTAAAAAAGATAATAATGCCTTAAAAGAAGCTGAAAGAAAAAATCTCTATGAAAGAGTTCATGAAGCTCACAATAATGGATATAAGTTTATTATAATAGTTGATGAAGAGCATTTAAATAAAACAGTGAAAGCCGAAGCCATTTTACAATACATGAATCCAGAATATATTGTTAGAGTAAGTGCTACTACTAAGACTAATAAAGAAGCTGAATTTATTAAAATTGATGAATTAGAAGTAATAAATGCAGGTCTAATTACAAGAGCATTATATATTAATGAAAATGTTTCTAATCAAACTACTCTTTCAAATGAACATGAGTATTTACTCGATTTAGCAATCAATAAAAGAAAAGCAATAAAAGATGAATATATTAAATTAGGTGTACAAGTTAATCCTTTAATTATAATTCAAGTACCAAGTAAGTCAGATGATTTAATAAAGCAAATAGAAAAAATACTAGAAGAAAAAAATTATACATATGACAGAAAAAATTTAGCAATCTGGTTATCTGATAGAAAAGAAAATATTGAAGATATTGAAAATAATGAATCTAATCAAGCAGTTCTTATTATGAAACAAGCAATATCAACTGGTTGGGATTGCCCTAGAGCAAAAATACTTGTTAAGCTTCGTGATAATATGAGTGAAGATTTTGAAACTCAAACAATTGGAAGAATAAGAAGAATGCCACAAGCTCATCATTATGATAATGTACTTTTAGATAATTGTTATTTATATACTTTTGATGAAAAATATGAAACTGCTGTTAAACAAGAATTAGGAAGTAATGCTTATGACACAAAAGTTATATTTTTAAAGAATGAATATAAGAACTTTACTCTAAAGAAAATAACTTTCGATAATGCTTTTGATGGTTTTGATGAAAGACAAACTTTTAATATATTACATGAATATTACATAGAAAAATATAAATTAACTTCAAATAAGAAGAACAATAAAACTATACTAGAAGCAAATGGATATGTATTTAAAGATACTATTGATAATTACATAGTTCAAGATAAAATAGTAAGAATCAATTCTGATGAATTGCAAAATGCTAATAGAATTAAAGTATCATCAACTGTATCCACAAATAAAAATGGATTTGAATTAAGACATTCAATCAATGTAATATCTTCCAAAATTGGTATGAGATATGATAGAACAAGATTAATGCTTGAAAGAATGTTTTTTAGAGGAAAATTATTTACAAAGAAATTTGTTGATCTGTCATTAATAGAATTTTATGCTTTTGTTATTAATAATGAAGATATTTTAAAGCTCGACTTTCAAGAAGCAGTATCACAAAAATCAAGACAAATGAAAATGAAATTTGATGAATTAAAAATTTTAGATTGGAAAGCACCAGAAATGGATTATATTAAGTATGATCCTAAAATGAAAGATACAACTATATACAAAAAATCTATTTATATGAATTATCCCAATAGTACAATAAAATCTAAAAGTGAAAGAATGTTTGAATTTTTCTGTGAGCATAATGAAAATATAAAATGGTTCTATAAAAATGGTGAATCCTCTAGTGATTATTTCTCAATAGTATATGTTGATGCAGT
>HF999794.1:38708-39993 GCA_000434175.1 Mycoplasma sp. CAG:611 | reverse complement strand
AATCTATAAATATGACGTGGACATTGCAAAAAACTATTTAAATGAAAAGGAATTAAAAGATTTGAATAGAATAGTAACAATGTATTTAGACTATGCAGAATTACAAGCAGAAAATCATAATGCAATGACTATGAAAGATTGGGTAGAAAAGCTAAATGCATTTTTGCAATTTAATGGTAAAGAAATATTACACAATGCGGGGAAAATATCGGCTGGTGTTGCAAAAGAACTAGCTTATAAAGAGTATGATAAATTTAAAGTTAAACAAGATAAATTATATAAATCAGACTTTGATAATTTTTTAAACGAAACAAGAATGATAGAGAATGGAAGTGATAAATAATGGATATGTATCAAAAAAGAAAAATGAGAAAAAATAAAAAAATGAACGAAGATACAAAAAAAATGCCATCAACGAGTATCAATTGGTATCCAGGACATATGGCTAAGACCAAAAGACTCATAAAAGAAAATTTAGGATTGATAGATATAATTTATGAAGTAATTGATTCAAGAATACCATATAGTTCTAAGGTAATAGATATAAATACTTTAATAAACAATAAACCAAGAATACTTATTATGACAAAGTATGATTTATGTGATAAAAACGAAACAGAAAAGTTTGTTAAATATTATGAGGAAAAAGGTTATGTTGTAGTTAAATATGATTTAAATACAAAAACATCTTTTAATGATTTACTTGATTTAAGTAGAAATCTTCTTGAAGATAAAATGAAAAAAAGAGAAGAAAAAGGGCTTAAAAGAACTACAATAAAAGCTTTAGTTGTAGGTATTCCAAATGTTGGTAAATCTACTCTTATAAATAAAATAGTAGGTAAAAAAAGTGCAACTGTAGGTAATAAACCAGGTGTTACAAAAAATCTTAATTGGGTTAGAGCAAGTAAAGATATTGAACTTTTAGATAGTCCAGGAATACTTTGGCCCAAATTAGAACAAGAAACAGTTGCTTATAATTTAGCAAGTATGACTGCGATAAAAGAAGAAATACTTGATAAACAAGATGTGGCAGTATATATAATAAAAACATTATATAAATTGTATCCTTCTAAATTAGAAGAATTTTATAATATAACATCAATTAATGATTTTGAAGAAGTATTTGATACAATTGCTAGACAAAAAGGTTTATTACAAAAAGGTGGAGTACCTAATTATGATAGAGTAATAGATTTAATAATTAATGATATAAAAAGTGGTAAGATAAAAGATATTACTTTTGATAGGATTTCGTATGAATAGAAAAGAAATACTTAACATATTA
>HF999794.1:36587-38682 GCA_000434175.1 Mycoplasma sp. CAG:611 | reverse complement strand
ATAATAAAAAAGTTAAATTTTCCTCAAAATGAATTTGTTGTGTTATCAGGTGCTAGTTTGGTCGTTCAACAAGTAAAGTCAAAAACAAATGATATAGATATAGGGGTTAGTGAAGCTTTATTTAAAAAATTAAAAAATGATGCAGTTATTGTAAACAATTTTCTTGGGTATGATGTATATAAGTTAAATGACTATAATATTGAATTTAGTAATAATTGTTCTTTTTTTAATAAAGATGAAGCAATTGTTATTGAAAATATGTATTTTCAAGATTTAAATAGTATTAAAAAAATGAAGGAAAATTTTAATAGAAATAAAGATAAAAATGATATAAAAAAAATAGATTTATTTTTAGATTTAAAAGACAATTTAAAATATGAAAAAGAATTATATAATGATGGTTATACCTTAATTGCAGGAGTTGATGAAGTAGGTCGTGGGCCTCTTGTTGGACCTGTAGTGGCAGCGGCTGTTATTCTTCCTAAAAATTATAAACTTGAAGGTCTTACTGATTCAAAAAAGTTATCGGAAGCCAAAAGAAATTATTTTGATGAAATAATAAAACGTGATGCAATTAGTTATGGTATAGGAGTTATAGATAATAATATAATAGATGAAGTAAATATTTATGAAGCTACTAAACTTGCAATGAAACAAGCTATTTCTAATTTAAAAATTAAACCTGATTATGTTTTAACAGATGCAATGAAATTAGATATAGATATAGATTTTAAACCCTTAATCAAAGGGGATTTAAGAAGTTTATCAATTTCAGCAGCAAGTGTTATTGCTAAAGTATATAGAGATAATTTAATGTATCTTCTTGATAAAAAGTATCCATATTATAATTTTAAAAATAATAAAGGATATCCTACAAAGGATCATATCGAAGCAATAAAAAAATATGGTATAATTAAAGAACATAGAATAAGCTATCATCCAGTTAGTGAATATATTAATAAAAAGTAAAGGGAAAAAAGTATGAAGTATTTAAAAAAATTAAATGAAAAAAATTATAACTTTAAAGGCGTAGATAAAGTAAAATTATATTTATTTATTTTTATCGCTGGGGCTTTTGCCGGATATATATATGAAGTTATATTTGAACTTATAGAATCAGGAACATTTGTTAATAAAGGATTTTATTATGGACCATATTTACCTGTTTATGGTGTTGGTGCAGTGTTTTTAAGTTTGATTCTTAATAATTATAAAAAACACCCATTTTTAGTATTTGTTTTAGGAATTTTAATTACAGGAATAGTTGAGTATATAACAGGTTATGCAATGTATAAAATATTTCACAAGAAATGGTGGGATTATACAGGACTTTTCTTAAATATTGATAGTTATGTATGCTTTAGATCAGTATTTACTTTTGCAATTGGGGGAATGTTATTAATTTATATTGTTGAACCTTTAATAAAAGAATTTATAAGCACTAAAAGTAAAAAAATAACAAATATAATAAGTATTGTCTTTATTGTTATATTTGTAATTGATGTTTTATTATCATTTTTAATAAGAAATAAAATATAAAACAGTATTTGACATAAATAAAAAAATGATGTATAAATTATAACTGAAGATGAAAGGAATTTAGGATATGAAAAATTTAGTAATCGTGGAATCTCCTAGTAAAAGTAAAACAATAGAAAAATATTTAGGAAATTCTTATAAAGTTGTTTCTTCTAAAGGACATATTAGAGATTTAAAAACAAGTGGTAAATATGGGTTTGGTGTTGATGTTGATAATAATTTTACACCTAGTTATGAACCAATAAAAGGAAAACAAAAAGTAATAAATGATTTGAAAAAATTAGCTAAAAATAGTGATATGGTATATCTTGCATCAGATCCTGATAGGGAAGGAGAAGCTATTAGTTGGCATTTAAAAGATGCTTTAGGATTAAAAGATAAAGAATATGAAAGAGTAGTTTTTAATGAAATAACTCATGATAAAGTACTTGAAGCTTTTAAGCATCCTAGAAAAATAGATGATGATTTAGTAAAATCACAAGAAGCAAGAAGAATACTTGATAGAATAATTGGATTTCGTTTATCTAAATTAATGCAATCAAAAACTGGTGGTAAA
>HF999794.1:4099-36459 GCA_000434175.1 Mycoplasma sp. CAG:611 | reverse complement strand
AACAGCATTTTTTAATGATTTTGAAGCAGATATATTTAAATATAAGACTACTGATTTAGAAATAACAAAAGAAGAAGAAGTAAATAATATTTTATCTAAATTAAATAAGACATTTAATATTGAAGAAATAGAGAAAAAAGAAAAATTAAAAAAAGCTAAATATCCTTTTACAACATCTACACTTCAACAAGAAGCATCAACAAAATTAGGTTTTACTGGTAAAAAGACAATGAGTATAGCACAAAAATTATATGAAGGTATAGATATAGGGACTGAAACAACTGGACTTATTTCTTATATGAGAACTGATTCTGTTAGATTAAGTGATGAATTTGTTGGAAAAACATTAAATTATATTGAAAAAAATTATG
The DNA here is from genome assembly GCA_000434175.1 of Mycoplasma sp. CAG:611. GTDB lineage: Bacteria > Bacillota_I > Bacilli_A > RF39 > UBA660 > CAG-611. The sequence continues at coordinate 36,088 of HF999794.1, read as the reverse complement.
GTAAAGAATATATTGGCTATGTTAAAACAAGTAAAAAGAAAGAAAACGTTCAAGACGCTCATGAAGCAATAAGACCAACTGATATAAATAAAACACCAGAAAAGATGAAAGAGTATTTAACAAGTGATGAATATAAATTATATAAACTTATTTATATAAGAACGCTTGCTAGTTTAATGAAAGATGCAAAAACATTAGCAACAACAATTATTTTAGATAATAATGATTACAAGTTTAAAGCTAGTGGTAGTGTTTTAACTTTTGATGGATATTTAAAAGTATATAAAGATTATGAAGATAAAGAAGATAAAAATTTACCTGATTTAGATAAATATAATACTAGTGTTTTAGTATCTACTAAAATAGAAAGTGATGAACATTATACTAAACCAAAATCAAGATATACAGAAGCAAAATTAATAAAAGAACTTGAAGAATTAGGAATAGGTAGACCATCAACTTATGTTAAAATAATAGATACTTTAAAATTAAGAGATTATGTAAAAGTTATTGATAAAAAATTTGTTCCAACTGAAATAGGAATAGCTACAACAAGAAAACTACAAGAAAGTTTTTCTAATTTAATAAATGTTACTTATACTGCTAATATGGAAAATGATTTAGATAAGATAGCAGAAGGTAAAAAGGTTTGGTATGATTTATTAAATGAATTTTGGAAAGAATTTGAACCACAAGTAAAGGAAGCTTTTACTTCTATGGAAAAAGTTGAAGCAAAAAAAACAGGGGAAAAGTGTCCTGAATGTGGAAGTGATATGGTAATTAGAAATGGTAAATTTGGTGAATTTGAAGCATGTAGTAATTATCCGACATGTAAATATATTAAAAAGAAAGAAAAAGAAGTAAAAGAAATAATTCCATGTCCTAATTGTAAAGGAACAATTATTGAAAAGAAAACAAAAAAAGGTAAAATATTTTATGGATGTAATAATTATCCAAAGTGTAATTTTGCTAGTTGGGATAAGCCTTTAATTGAAAAATGTCCTGAATGTGGAGGAGTCTTAGTAGAAAAAAAAGATAAGATTAAATGTTTATCTTGTGACTATGAAAAGTAAAGTAAATCAATAGTTTTAAAAAATCTATTGATTTTTAATTTTTTGTTGTGATATAATTGTAATATCGAAAGGAGAATAATGAAAATAATGAAAAAAATTAGTTTATTTATTTTTGCACTTGTTTCAATGTTTGCCTTCACATTTGGAGTTAGTGCATTAGATGTTAATGATGAAGCTAGTTTACGTGAAGCCTTATCAAAAGGTGGAGATGTTAAATTAACTGAAAACATTACAACATCTACAAAAAGAATTATCATTGATAAAGATGTAAATCTTGATTTAAATGGTAAAACATTAACTAGTTTAATTGATGTAACTAGTAATAAGACACTTACTATTTCTAGTAGTGTAGAAGGTGGAAAATTTGTTGCTTTAGCAAATGAATATTCAGATGAAGAAGGAAAAGATGTAAAAACTCATTATGCAATTGGCGCAGATAATGCTAAAGTAATTGTTAATAGTGGTGATGTATCTTCAAATGATACACAATATGGTTTTTATGCATTAAATGGTGGTACAATTACAATTAATGGTGGAAATCATACTACTGGTAATGCTGTATTATCTGGAAATAATACAACAGGAGCAATGAGTTTTGTTGTTAATGGTGGTACTTTAACTACTAAATATGGTCCAGCAATTTATATGGCAGGTCCAATTGATTTAACAATCACTAAAGGTACAATTAATGGTGGTATTTCATTAAGAATGGGTATTGTTAATATTTCAGGTGGTGTTATTAATGCTGCTACTACTTCATTAGATAGTCCAAAAGAATATTTCTTCTATAGTGGTAATGCTTGGTTTGCTGATGCTTTATATGTATATGGTGGAACTTATACAACTGATATTAAAGGCCAAACTAATAAATTAGAATTAAATATTACTGGTGGAACATTTAATGTTGCTAATGGCCAAGGTAGTCCAATAGCTATTTATGATTTAGGAAAAGTTGAACAAGTAATGAATGTAAAAGTATCTGGTGCAAAACTTACAACAGATGCAACTACTAGAACAAGTTTTGATGTAATTAATCTTAAAGATTTAGGACTTGTAAATGATGCTAGTGAAACATATACTTGTGATAAGACTAAATGTAAGGCTGGTGGTCAAACTAGTACAAGCACTTATGGTGTATATTCAAATAAACATATTTTAACTACTTCAAATGGAACTTATACATTAAAACCAAATGTAAAAGCTGAAACTGATGGAGTTAAATTTGAAAGTAATGATGCTTTCTCAACTGAATATACTTTAGTAGTTGCTCCAAAAACTGAAAAAGAAGTTAAGGATGTAACAACTAAATTAACTGAAGCTTATAAAGATAATAAAAAAGTTGCAGGATTAAAATTAATTAGTCTTCATGAAATAAATATTGTTGATGGAAATGATGAAGTTGTACCAATGGAAAATGGAAAATATACTATTTCAATTCCAGTAGCAGAAGATTTAAGAAACTTCAAAAATTATAAAGTAATTTATGTTACTGAAGCTGGTGAAATTCAAGAAACAATTGATGCTAAATTAGTTAATGGAAAAGTTGTATTTACAACAACTCACTTAAGTACATATGGAGTAATTGGATATAATAATCCAACAACAAATCCTGAAACAAGTGATAATATTGTTACATATGCAGTTATTCTTTGTGCTAGTATTTTCGCTTTAGGTTCAGCTGTAGCATTAAGAAAAAGATATAACTAAAATTTAAAGAACTATTAATTTAGTTCTTTTTCTTTTATTAAAAATGTGTTATTATAGAAAGCAGTAATTAGTTAGGGGAGTTTGGTATGGATTATAAAGGACTAAAAATATGTAAAATTTTAGAACCAACTTTTATGGAAGATAATAAAGTTTTTAAAGTTAATGATGTTTGTTTAGGGTATGAAGCAAATAATAATATTGTTATTGTATCAGGAGATTATGCAGGAAATATTTATCCTAATATAAAAAAATCTGATTTAAAAAATATAGATGAAAATTCTTATTATGGTTGGACTGAAAATATTAATAATTTAAAAATAGTTTTTGGAACTAATGATATTATTGAATTGAAAGATAATTTAGAAACAGTAGCTATTGATAAGATGTATTATATTGATTATGAAAAAGGTGTAATTGAACCATATTCTTTTGAAATGCCTGATATTTTTGATGAGGAAATATTTGAAAAAGAGGAAGAAATAAAAGAAAAAGAAAATGAAGAAAATTATACATTACCTTCGATTAAAGAAATAAGTTTGAAAATAAAAGAAAAAATAATTAGTCAAGATATGGCAATTAATCAGGTTTTAGCAGCTATATATGGGAATAGACAAATAATAGAAAATAAAAATTTAACTAAAGAAGAAAAAAGAAACTTAAAAAAATCTGTTTTAATATATGGAAACACAGGAACAGGAAAAACAGAAATATCAAAACAAATAGCTAGTTTTTTAAATTTACCTATTCAAATTGAAGATGCTACAAAATATACTGCAGAAGGCTATCAAGGTAGTAGTGTTAATGAAATGCTTATTCATTTATATAGAAAATGTAATGGTGATTTAAAAAAAGCTGAAAATGCAATATTGGTAATTGATGAAATAGATAAGAAAAAAGATAATAAAACTTCTTATACTTCATCTACTACTGATGTTTTATATTCACTTCTTAAAATAATCGAAGGAGAAACATTTATTTTACAAATTGGAGAAGATAGAAAATTAATTGAATTTGATACATCTAATTTAACAATTGCTTTAAGTGGTAGGTTTGAGGGAGTAGATAAAGTAAAAGAAGATAGAAAATCTATTGGATTTAATATATCTTCTTTGGAAAAAGAAGAAAATCCTAAAGTGGCTCAAGCAGAAAATTTTGTAAAATTAGGTATTCCAGGAGAATTTATTGGTCGTAATTCTTGTATTGTAAGAACAAATGACTTAAGTGTAGAAGATTTAAAATTAATAATAACATCATCTTCTTTAAGTGCTTTACTTTTAAAAAAGAAGTTTTATGAACTTAATAATGTTTCTTTAACATATGATGATGATTTTATAACTTTTTTAGCAGAAGAAGCATATAAATCAGGTATCGGAGCAAGAGGTATTAAACAAGCTTTAGAAAATGTAATAAAAGATTTAGAATTTGAAATATTATCAGGAGATATAAAAGAAATTAAGTTAACAAGAAATGGCGTTATTAAAAAATATAATAACGATAAAAAATTAGTAAGAAAACAAGAACTAAATATATAAAAGAAATAAGTAAAATATTTCTTTTTTTTATATTTTTTGGTATAATCTATATGGGTGTTATATAAATGGAAAATATATATAATTTAACAAAAGAAGACTTAGAATCTTATTTAATTAATATTAATGATAAAAAATTTAGATCTACGCAAATATATGACTGGTTATATGTAAAAAGAGTTAAATCTTTTGATGAAATGACTAATTTAAGTAAAACTCTTATAAGTAAACTAAAAAAGGATTTTAAATGTAATCATTTAGAAATAGTAAAAGAGGAAAAAGATAAAGATGTATCTAAATATTTATTTAAACTTTATGATGGAAATTATGTTGAGACAGTTTTAATGGAACATAATTATGGACTTAGTTTATGTGTTTCAAGTGAAGTTGGTTGTAATATGGGATGTATTTTTTGTGAAAGTGGAAGACTTAAAAAGGTTAGAAATCTATATGCATATGAAATAGTTTTACAAATACTTATGATTGAAGAAAGAATTAAAAGAAGAATTTCACATATTGTTGTTATGGGTATTGGGGAACCATTTGATAATTACGATAATATAATGAAGTTTGTAAAAATAATTAATGATCCAAAAGGACTTGCTATAGGAAGTAGGCATATAACTATATCAACATGTGGGGTTGTTCCTAAAATATATGAATTTAGTAAAGAACCTTTTCAAGTAAATTTAGCAATTTCTTTACATGCTCCGACAAATGAATTAAGAACTAAGATTATGCCTATTAATAAAGCCTATAATATAGAAACATTAATAAAAGCAGTAAAAGATTATATAACTATTACTAATAGAAGAGTTACATTTGAATATATTTTATTAGATAATGTAAATGATAAAGATATTGATGCTAAAAATCTTGCTAAACTTTTAAAAGGTATAAATTGTTATGTAAATTTAATTCCTTATAATGAAAGTAGTAATTTTACACTTAAAAGAAGTAAAACTTCGCAAATTAATAGATTTTATGATATACTTAAAAAAGAAGGTATAAATGTAACAATAAGAAAAGAGTTTGGTTCTAATATATCTGCGGCATGTGGACAACTTAGAAGTAAAAAGGAGGAACAAAAATGAAATCATTTTATTTAACAGATACAGGTTTAGTTCGTGATCATAATGAAGATAGTGTTATAATTTCTGAAAATGGTGAAGGATGTTATCTTATGGCAGTAGCTGATGGCATGGGTGGACATCAAGCAGGTGAAGTTGCTTCATCTATTGCTATTAGCTATCTTGGTAAAAGATTTACAAGTGATTTTAGAAAAATGAGTAAAGTAGATGCTGTTTCTTGGTTAAGATTTAGTGTTATTGAAATTAATAGTTTAATATTTAAATATACAGAAGACCATCCTGAAAGTAAAGGAATGGGAACAACTTTAGTTTTAGCGCTTGTTACACCTGAATATATACTTTTTGGTAATATAGGAGATTCAAGTGGATTTGTAATGAAAAATAATCATTTGCATAAAGTTACACACGATCATACACTTGTTAATTTACTTGTAACAGCAGGAGAACTAACGGAAGAAGAAGCAAGAAATCATCCAAGAAAAAATATTTTAATGAATGCGCTTGGAATAAATGATCCAATTGATATAGATATATTTGATTGCAGTATGGATATTTCTTCAATACTTTTATGTTCGGATGGGCTTACAACAATGCTTCTTGATGAACAAATTGAAAAAACACTTTTAGAAGAAAATTTAAGTATAGAAGAAAAAGTGGAAAGACTTATAAATAAAGCAAACAATAGAGGTGGAAAAGATAATATTTCTGTTGCTTATTTAGAAAAATAATGAAAGGTGTTGGGTAAAGTGATAGTAAAAGGACAAAAAATAAATGATAGATATGAAATAATTAAAACAATTGGAGAAGGTGGTATGGCTAATGTGTATTTAGCGAAAGATACCATTTTAGATAGGGATGTTGCAATTAAAGTTTTAAGAGGAGATCTTGCGAGTGATGAAAAGTTTGTAAGAAGATTTCAAAGGGAAGCTTTATCAGCATCAAGTTTATCACATCCTAATATTGTTGAAATATATGATGTTGGGGAAGATGATGGTAATTATTATATAGTTATGGAGTATGTTCCTGGTAAGAATTTAAAACAAGTACTTAAAAAACGTGGTAACTTAACAGTTAGTGAAGTAATTGATATTATGCTTCAAATAACAAGTGCTATGGGACTTGCACATGATAGTTTAATAATTCATAGAGATTTAAAACCACAAAATATCTTAATGATGGATGATGGTGGTGTTAAAATAACTGATTTTGGTATAGCTATGGCTCTTAATGCAACACAACTTACACAAACAAATTCTGCGATGGGCTCAGTTCATTATTTTCCACCAGAACAAGCAAGTGGTAAAGGTTCTACTTTAAAAAGTGATGTTTATTCTCTTGGAATAATGATGTATGAACTTTTAACTGGATATCTTCCTTTTAGAGGAGATAATGCCGTTGAAATAGCATTAAAACATTTAAAAGAACCAATTCCTTCGATAAGAAGTGAATTTCCAAATATTCCACAAAGTGTTGAAAATATAATTATTAAAGCAACTGCAAAAAATCCTAAAAATAGATATAATAATGCTAATGAAATGCATGAAGATTTACTTACATGTTTAAATAAAGAAAGATTAGAAGAACCAAAAATAAAACTTAAATATAATGAAGGTATATCTGATGATGTTGCTTTTGAAGTAGATAAAGAAAATATGGATGATAGTCTTGTTAGTCAAATTAAAGATACAAAAGATAATAAAAATAAAACAATAATTATTTTAGGTAGCGTTCTTGGAGGTTTGGTAGTAATCTTAGGTATTGTATATTTTGCATTATCAATATTTGCTACTTCAAAAGATGTAAAAATACCAGATGTTAAGAATTTAAGTGTTGAAGATGCTGATACATTGCTTAGAAAAAGAGGTTTAAAGGTAGCATTAAAATCTGAAGAAGAACCATCTTTAGAAGTGGAAGAAGGTAAAATAATAGGCACTAAGCCTGAAATAGGCAGAGTAGTAAAAGAAAATACAGAAATTACTTTAATAATTTCAACAGGACAAGTAACTTATGAAGTGGAAGATTTAACTGGTAAAAATTATCGTGAAGTTAAAACAGAGTTAGAAATAAGATATTCATTAAAAGTTACTGTTGAAGAAAAAGAAGTAGAAGAGAAAAAAGATAAAAAATATGATAAAGAAGAAATTGTAGCTCAAAGTGTTAAAAAAGGTGAAGTTCTAACAACAGGAGATGAAATAATTTTATATATTCCAAAAGTTTTAGAAAAGTACCCTGATTTTGTTAATGAAAATTGGTCTATTACAGATATTCAAAAATGGGCTAAAGAAAAAGAAATATCTTTAGTAATTATAGAAAAAGAAACAAATGAATATAAAGAAGGTGCAATAATAGCACAAAGTAGAGCAAAAGATTCTGTTGTAACAAAAGGAGCAGAACTTAAAATAACAATTGCTAAGAAAATAGAAACACCTGAAGAAGTAGAACCTAATCCAGCAACTCCACCAGAAGAACAAGGAACAAACTAATATGGAAGGTCAAATAGTTAAAATTATTAGTAATGATTATTTTGTAAAAACAAATAATAATGAATATATTTGTAAAGCAAGAGGAAAATTTAGACAAGAAAATATTACCCCAAAAGTTGGGGACTTTTGCTTATTTGATGAAAAAGAAAAAGTAATAAAAGAAATAAAACCAAGAATAAATACACTTTCAAGACCTTTAGTATCTAATATTAATCAAGCATTTATTGTTACAAGTTTAAAAAATCCAGACTTTTCTTCTAATTTGCTTGATAAATTAATATGTATATGTATTTTAAATAATATTGAACCTATTATATGTCTAACAAAAAAAGATTTACTTACTAAATCTGAATATAAAGATTTAAAAAAAATAATTAATTATTACAAAAAACTTGGTATAAAAGTAGTATATAATAATAATATAAATAAAATAAAAAAACTATTAAAACATAAAACAACAGTTTTTACAGGACAAACTGGGGCAGGTAAATCTAGTTTAATGAATAAATTAGATAAAAGTTTAAATTTTGAAACAAATGAAATAAGTAAAGCTTTAGGTAGAGGAAAACATACAACAAGAACTGTTTCTTTGGTAGAAATAAATAATGGTAAAGTACTTGATACACCTGGTTTTAGCGATATAGATTTAAGTGTTTATAAAAAAGAAGATATAAGAGATAGTTTTAAAGAATTTAAAAATAAATGTAAATATACTAATTGTATGCATATTAATGAAAAAGAATGTGTTGTAAAAGAGTTAGTAAATAAAAATATAATTTTAAAATCAAGATATGAAAACTATATTAAATTTATAAAATAGAAGGGAATATGTTATGAAAGAAGTATCAGGATCGTTTTTATCAAATAATGATAAGCTTTATGAAATAAATAGATTAAATAATAGTAATGTAGATTATATACATTTTGATGTTATGGATGGTAAGTTTGTTTCTAATAAAAATATTACGGTAAGTGAACTTCCTAAATTAATTAGTAATGTAAAGAAAAAAATAGATATTCATTTTATGGTAAGTAATCCAGATAAATATATAGAAAAAATTTGTTACTATAATATAGAATATATTACTATACATTATGAAATTAAAAATCTTGAAGATTATATAGATAAAATAAAAAATTATGGTTTTAAAGTAGGGATAGCAATTAAACCTGAAACCGATATAGAAAAAATATATTATTTATTAGATAAAATTAATTTAGTTTTAATAATGAGTGTAGAACCTGGTAAATCAGGACAAAAATTTATTGATGTAAGTGATAAAATAAATAAATTAAAACAAGAAATAATAAATAGAAAATTAAATGTTAAAATAAGTGTTGATGGTGGAATTAATGAAGAAGTATTAACTTATGTAAAAGAGGCTGATATTTTGGTTAGTTCATCATTTATATTAAGTGATTTGGATAAAAATGTAGATATACTTAAAAACAGTTAAAAATACGTTATTATACTTATATTTAAAAGAAAAATATAGATAAAGTTAACTATATTTTTTCTTTTTGTAAATTTTTTGTGAAATTAGCAGTATACTATTGACATTGCTAACATATAATACTATAATGTAATTAGCACTAGAGAATTAGAGTGCTAAGTTTGGAGGTAATTTATGAATATACTTACTTCAAGACAAGAAAAAATATTAGAACTTATTGTCCTTGAATATGTTAAAACAGTTAATCCTGTTGGATCAAAACATATTTGTGATGAATTAAATTGTTCGAGTGCAACAGTTAGAAGTGAGATGTCTACGCTTGAAGATTATGGATATCTTGAAAAGACACATATTTCAAGTGGAAGAGTACCTAGTGAAAAAGGGTATCGTTATTATGTAGATAATTTGATGAAACAAGAAGAACTTAATGGTAATGACATGATGAATTTACAAATTATATTTAATAATAATAAGCTTGCATTAACTGATTGTATTAAGAAAAGTTTAGAAATAATTTCTGATATAACAGATTATACTACTGTTGTTTTAGGTAATAAATCTAGTGATAATTATTTAAAGAAAGTTGAAGCATTACCAATTGAAGATAATAAAATGCTTACTATAGTAATAACAGATAAAGGTTTTGTAGAACATAAGAAAGTAGATATAAATAATATTTCACTTGATGAAATACAAAAAACAGTAGAGCTTATTAATAAACTTCTTATAGGTACACCAATAGATGAGGTTAGGAAAAAGTTAGAATTAGAAATAAAACCAATAATCAATAAATATGTTAAACAACATGAGGCTATTTACAATGCTTTTTATGATGTATTTAATGATTTTACTTCAAAAAATGTAAGTTTTGTTGGTAAAAATAATATGCTTAAACAACCTGAATTTAATAATGTTGATAAAATAAAGAAGATATTTGATAAGTTTGAATCTCCTGAAGTTATTGATTTTATCGAAGAAGATAAAAATGATGTAAATGTTTATATAGGAAAAGAAACAAAGCTTGATGATGATGTTACAATTATAAAAACAAAATATAAACTTGATGGAGAAGAAGGAACAATTGCAATAATAGGGCCAAAAAGAATGGAATATAATCGTGTAGTAAATATGTTAGAATTTGTTAAAGAAAATTTGGAGGAAAGATAAGTTAATGGAAAAAAATGAAGAATTGATTAATTGGCTAGGATATGTTGATAGTTTAATGGTAAAAGATAGTGAAACTGCAATAGATGTTTCAAGGATAATATCGTTAAATAATACAAAGTATTATATGGATCAAATGGATACGAATAGATATATTATTCATTTTCCAAGTGATATAGTATTTGATATTAACAATAGGGCAACAAAAGAATTAGTATCAAATGTAAATGTTTACGATGAAACAGTTGAAGATATGTTTCTTAACTGGAGCTTAATTTATACTGAATTAATAAATGAGAAAACTAAGTATGAAGCTTTAAATAAGTATAAGAAATATTTACTTCAAGTAGCATTATTTAATATTGATTATTTAGTTAGTCAAATAAAAGATAAAAAAGAAAGAGAAAAAATTGTAAATATGATACCTGGCTATATGTTAGAGTTAATGGAGGACTTTGTTTATGCAAGAAGAAGAAAAAAAGAAAAATAAGAAAGAAAATAAAACTAAAATAGAAGAATTAAATTTAAAGATTAAATCTTTAGAAGAAGAAGTTTTAAGAAGTAAAGCAGATTTAATAAATTATCGTAAAAGAAAAGATGAAGAAACATCTAATTTATTAAAGTATGGAAATAGTGATATTCTTTTACAAATAGTAAATGTTTTAGATGATTTTGATAGGGCATTAAATGTAAAAGAAGAAAACTTAACGCCTGAAGTTAATAACTTTTTAATTGGATTTAAGCTGATTGATAAATCTTTAAAAGATATTTTAACATCAAATAATGTTAAAGAAATAGAATGTTTAGGTGAAAAGTTTGATCCTAATATGGAACAAAGTTTATGCTCTAAATGTGATAATACAAAAGAAGATGAAGAGGTTTTAGAAGTTTTAACTAAAGGATATACATATTATGACAGAGTTTTAAGATATGCTTCTGTTATGATAAATAAAAAAGATGTAAATAATTTAAATATAGAAAATGGTTTAGAAAAACCAAATGAAAGGAATGATTAATTATGAGTAAAATTATAGGTATAGACTTAGGTACAACTAATAGTTGTGTTGCAGTCTTAGAAGCAGGGGAAGCTAAAGTAATCCCAAATCCAGAAGGAAATAGAACTACTCCTTCAATTGTATGTAAGAAAAATGGAGAAACAATTGTAGGAGATGCTGCTAAACGTCAAGCAGAAACAAACCCAAATACAATTCGTAGTATTAAAAGATTAATGGGTACTAATGAGAAAGTTGAAATGGAAGGTAAAAAATATACTCCTGAAGAAATTAGTGCAATGATTTTAACTAATTTAAAAGAAACAGCAGAAAAATATTTAGGAGAAAAAGTTACAAAAGCTGTTATTACAGTTCCAGCATACTTTAACGATGCTCAAAGACAAGCTACTAAAAATGCTGGTAAAATAGCAGGTCTTGAAGTAGAAAGAATCATTAATGAACCAACTGCAGCAAGTTTAGCATATGGTTTTGATAAACAAGATAAAATGCAAACAATTCTTGTATATGACCTTGGTGGAGGAACATTTGATGTTTCTGTTCTAGAACTTGGTGATGGTGTTTATGAAGTTAAATCAACCGCAGGTAATAATAGACTTGGTGGAGATGATTTTGATGAAAGAATTATTAACTATTTAGTAGAAACATTTAGAAAAGAAAATGGTATTGATTTATCAACTGATAAAATGGCAATGCAAAGATTAAAAGAAGCAGCAGAAAAAGCTAAAAAAGATTTAAGTGGAGTAACAACAACTCAAATTTCTTGTCCTTTTATTACACAAGGAGAAAATGGACCACTTCACTTAGATGTAACTCTTACTCGTGCTAAATTTGAATCTTTAATTAGTGATTTAGTTGAATCAACATTAAAACCAGTACAAGATGCTTTAAAAGAAGCTAAACTTAAAAAAGAAGATATCGATCATGTAATATTAGTTGGTGGTTCAACTCGTATTCCTATGGTTCAAGAACTTGTTAAAAAAGAACTTGGTAAAGAACCTAATAGAAGTGTTAACCCAGATGAAGTTGTTGCTATGGGAGCTGCTATTCAAGGTGGAGTATTAACTGGAGATGTTAATGATATCGTTTTACTTGATGTAACACCACTTTCTTTAGGAATTGAAACTCTTGGTAATGTTATGACTGTTTTAATTCCAAGAAATACAACAATTCCAACAAGTAAATCACAAGTATTCTCAACTGCTATGGATAATCAACCAGCTGTAGATATTCATGTTTTACAAGGTGAACGTCCAATGGCAAGTGATAATAAAACTCTAGGAAGATTTGTCTTATCAGATATTCCAGCAGCACCTCGTGGAGTACCACAAATCGAAGTTAAATTTGATATTGATGCTAATGGTATTGTTAATGTTACTGCTAAAGATTTAGGAACAAATAAAGAACAAAAAATTACAATTACTTCAAATACTAACCTTAGTGATGAAGAAATTGATAAAATGGTAAAAGAAGCTGAAGCTAACCGTGAACAAGATAATAAACGTAAAGAAGAAGCTGAAGTTAAAAATGAAGCAGAACAAATGATTTTCCAAACTGAAAAATCAATGAAAGATCTTGGTGAAAAACTTGATAGTAAAGATAAAGAAGAAGCAGAAAGTAAAGTTAAAACTTTAAAAGAAGCATTAGAAAAAAATGATATCGAAGCTATTAAAAAAGAAAAAGATGCTTTACAAGAAACACTTTATAAATTAGCAGCTAAAGTATATGAAAACACTAACACTACTAATGAAACAAGTGAAGAAGAAGTAAAAGAATCTCCAAAAGATGATCAAGTAAAAGATGCAGAGTTTGAAGAAAAATAGTTAATAAATAATGAAGTCCTAATTATTTAGGACTTCTTCTAAATGAAAGGTAAATTATGAATAGAGAAAATATAGATAATAAGTATAAATGGGATCTTAGTTTAATATATAAAAATGATGAAGAATTAAATAAAGATATTAATAAACTAAATAATATGGTTGAAAAATTTATTCTTTTTGAAAATCATGTTATGGATAGTTCAAAAACACTTTATGAATCTAATAAATTATATAATGATATAGCAAGGTTATCTAATAAAATATATACTTATGCTTATTTAAAATATGATGAAGATATGGGTGTTAGTAAAAATAAAGTTCTTCTTGGAAAAATAGAAAAATTAATTAGTGAAATATCTACAAAAATATCTTTTTATATACCGGAAGTATTAAGTTATGATTATTCTTTAGTAAAAAAATATATAGATGAAAATAAATTACTAGAAGAATCAAGATTTTCATTTGAAAGTTTATTTAGAATAAAAGAACATATTTTAGATAAAGATAAAGAAAATATGTTGTCTTCTTTAGAAGAAATATTTAATATTCCATCAAATACTTTTGATATGATAGATAATGTAGATATAAAACTTGATCCTATTACAAAGAATGGTAAAAAAATAGAATTAAATACAAGTAATTACAGTATTTATATAAAAGATGAAGATAGAAATGTTAGAAAAGATGCTTTTAATTCACTTTATAAATATTATAAATCTTTTATAAATACAATTTCAGCAGTTTACTTTGGAAATGTAAAAAAAGATAATTATTTAGCTAATGTAAGGCATTATAATAGTGCATTAGAAGAAGAATTGTTTGATGATAATATAAGCGTTGGTTTATATGATAAATTAATTAATACAGTAAATAGTAATTTAAATTTATTGCAAAAATATATAGAACTTCGAAAAGAAGTATTAAATTTAGATGAAATTCATATGTATGATTTATATGTACCACTTGTTAAAAATTATGAAAAAACATGGACTTTTGAAGAAGCAAAAGAGCTTATTTTAAAAGCTTTATCTCCTTTAGGAGAAACATATATTAAAGATTTAAATAATTTATTTAATAGTAATTGTATTGATGTATATTATAATAATAATAAAAAAAGCGGTGCTTATTCATCTGGAACTTATGATACCTTACCTTATGTTTTATTAAATTATGAAGGTAATTTCAATGATGTAAGTACAATAGCTCATGAGATGGGACATTCTATGCATAGTTATTATTCAAATACTAATAATACTTTTGAAGATTCATCTTATCCTATATTTTTAGCAGAAATAGCATCAACTGTAAATGAAGTATTACTTAATAAATATATGTATGAACATTCAGATAAAAAAGATGAAAAATTATTTTTCTTAAATAATTTACTTGAAACAATTAGAACAACTTTATATAGACAAACTATGTTTGCAGAGTTTGAAAAAATAACTCATGAAAAAGAAAAAAATAATGAAGTATTAACTAGTGAAATTTTAAATGATATATATTATGATTTAAATAAAAAATATTTTAGTAATGCTTATGTAGATGATAATATTAAATATGAATGGGCTAGAATACCACATTTTTATACAAGTTTTTATGTATATAAATATGCAACAGGTATTTCTGTAGCACTTTCTATTGTTAGTGATATTTTAAATAATAAACCACATGCTTTAGATAATTATTTATTATTTTTAAAAAGTGGAGGAAGTAATTATCCTCTTGAAATATTAAAAAAATGTGGAATTGATATTGTAAATGATGATACAATAGAAAAAGCATTACAAGTTTTTGATGATACTTTAGAAGATTTTATAAGAAGTAGGAAGTGAGATAAATGAAAAAGCGTGATTATTATGAAGTACTTGGGGTAAGTAAAGATGCTAGTGAAGCTGATATAAAAATGGCTTTTAGGCGTCTTGCTAAAAAATATCATCCAGATGTTTGCAAAGAAGCAGATGCTGAAGAAAAGTTTAAAGAGATACAAGAAGCTTATGCTGTTTTAAGTGATGAAAATAGAAGAAAACAGTATGATAAATTTGGGTTTGAAGCTTTTAATAATAATGGTGGAGGTTATAATACTAATGGCTATGACTTTTCTAACTTTGATTTTTCAAGCATTTTTGATGATTTATTTGGTAGTGATGATACTTTTTCTAGTTTTGGAGGGGCATTTTCTAACTTTTCTAATTTCGGAAGGTCAGGCTCTAAAAAAAGAAAAGGTAATGACTCTTTAGTATATATGAATATTTCTTTTATGGACTCAATTTTAGGATGTAAAAAAGAAATAGAAATAACAACAACAGAAAAATGTAGTGAATGTAATGGTGAAGGTGGATTTGGTAGTAAAACATGTAATGAATGTCACGGAAGTGGTACAATTACAAGACAACAATCAACATTATTTGGAAGTTTTTTATCAAAAGCAGTATGTCCTACTTGTGAAGGAACTGGTAAAATATATGAAAAAATATGTTCTAAATGTCGTGGTAAAAAAGTACAAAAAGTTGTTAAAGATGTTGAAGTTAAAATACCTGAAGGTGTAGTTACAGGAAGTAGATTAAGACTTGCAAAATATGGAGAACCAAGTACAACTGGTGGAGAAAATGGCGATCTTTATATTGAATTTAGAGTACAAAGTCATGATTTTTATGAAAGAATAGGAAATGATTTATTTATAACATTACCACTTACAATAACTGAAGCTATTTTTGGATGTAAAAAAGATATTAAAACACCTAAACAAGTTGTTACTGTTACAATTCCATCAGGAAGCAAACCTGGAGAAAAATTAAGAATTAAAGGTAAGGGTAGTAAAGATCCTAATTATGATAGTTATGGTGATTTTTATGTGGTATTAGATGTTGTAATTCCAGAAAAGTTAACTCGTGAACAAAAAACTCTTTTTGAAAAATTACAAGATACTAATTTAAAAGATAAACAAATAGAAAAATTTGAAAAATTTACAAGAAGCTAAAAATAGGCTTCTTTTTTGTTTACAAATAATAAAAATAATTATATAATTTAATTATAGAATAGGAGTTGTAAAATATGAAAAAATTAAATGAAAAAGGTTTAACATTAATTGAACTTTTAGTAGTTATTGTAATAATTGTAATTATTTCATTATTAGTAATACCTTCTGTAATTAATATGCTAGGAAAAAATAAAAATGAGAAGTATAAAAATTATGAAAATTTACTTGTAGAAAATATGAAACTTTATCGTATTGATAATAGTGAAAACTTAGGAGATAATATTGATACTCATTTATCACTTAATATATTAAAAAGTGCTAATCCTGATATTAAATTAGATAATTGTGCCGTACATGACTTACATATTAAAAATAGTGATTATAATGTTTGCTTAAGATGTGGTTATGATGAGGAAACAAAAAAATATGAATATGAAAGTAAATATTGTGAAACAGCACATATTCCATATGGTAATCCACCTACAACAACTACTTTAGTAAAAGAAGTAAAAACAACTCCATCAAGTGGATATTTAAATGATGGCAAAGAAATTAAAATAGAAGTTGTTTTATCAAGACAAGTTACGGGAAGTTATCCTACACTTACTATTTTAGCAGGTAATAATAATAAAACTTTAACAGGTGTTCTTGAAGGTAATAAGCTTGTCTATAATTATACAGTTAAAAATGGTGATAACGGTAAATTTAATGCTGTATCTTTAAATGGTGGTTCATTAAAAGATATTGAAAATAATGAAGAAGTTAATTTGGAATTACCAGCAATTTCTTCTTCGATTACTCTTGATACAATTGAACCTACCTGTAATATAACATTAACTAATAAAAGAATAGAACAAACACAAGAAAAAGTAGATTTAAAAATTACAGGAACTGATATTAATTTAGCCGAAAATGCTTATTCATTTGATAATAATACTTATAGTAATGCTTACATTAAAACATTAACAGATGATGGAAATTATAAAGCATATGTAAAAGATAAAGCAAATAATATAGGTTATTGTAGTAAACTTGTTTATATTGATAGAGAAAATCCTACAATTACAACAACTGTTGTAAAAGGAGAAGGATCTGCTACAGTTAATGTGACTTTAAAAGATAATGAAGGTGTAATAAAATATCAAGAACATCAACAAGATACTTATAATAGTAACTGGATTACAATTCCTAGTACAAAAGAAAAAACATTAACCTTGACAAAAACAAAAGTGGGAACATATTATGTTTATGCTTATGATGAATATGGACATATAACAAAAGTATCTTATGAGATAAAAAGCACAGATTTGGATAATGAAAAACCTGTACTTACAGTAAGTAATAAAACATGTACAGGGAAAAGTTGTATTATAAAAATAAAAATGACTGATAATATTGGAATTGTAAGTTATAATGATGGAAGTAGTTGGATAAATGTTAACCCTTCAGTTAAAGAAAAAGAACTTACACTTACTAAAATAACTGTTGGGACATATAAAGTTCAAGCTAAAGATGATGTAGGCAATATTGGCGAAGTAAGTTTTGAAATATTAAACTCTGACTTTGATACAACGCCACCTGTAATAACATTTACAATAGATTCAACCCATACAATTGCAACAGCAACATGTACAGATCCTGAAACAGGAATAGTAGGTGATTCTTCTAAAACACAAAATTTAACTGGAACAAGCAATGTTAATGTAACATTTACATGTACAAATGGAGCTGGCTTAACTACAACAGAAACACATACATATACATATAATTCTTGTGCAACTGGAGAGAACACTTGTAGCTATGGTTGTGGTAGTTGTTATGATAGCTGTGCTTCGACAGAAACTGTTTCAAATGGATGTAAGACATGTACATGTTATGATTACGAACCAGTTTATACATGTACGCAATATTGTAATAATTGTGGAGGGCATGCTTGTGGGTTAGGATCAAATTGTGTTAATTGTAAAACTGATTATAAAAAGAAATATTATCAATGTAGTTACTGTAATGTATGTGGTGAAAATACAACAACACAATGTGTTGGTGGATATGTATCATGTAATTGTAGTTCATGTTATAATGGTCATAATACTTGTAAAGCGGGGTGGATTTTATAATGAAAAACAAAAAAGTATTTTGGATAATTGTTTTATTTATTATAATTCTTACAATAGGATTAAGTATATACATACTTAAAAATAATAAAGAAAATGATGATATTACAATTAATACTCCAAACATTAGTAAAAAATTATTTTCAGTAAATGTTCCTGAAGGAATAAAAACTGAAATAGCATATATTCAAAATAATAACTATTTAGCTATAGTATTTGAAAACAAAACAAATGAAAATATTTCAAGTGGTAAGTTAAAAGTTGTCATAGGAAATAAAGAAATAGAAAAAAGATTAGAATTATTACCAATTGGAAAAAAAGCATTTTTTAAAATTGCAGTTCCTAATGAACTAAAAAATACAATAAATAAAAATAAAGTAACTATAACACTTAATGAAATAAAAAGTAGTAATGATTTTTCATTTATAGATGTTGATAAAATAAATAATACTAAAACAAATGTAAGTGTTATAGAAAATAATACTAATATTAAAATAAATGGTATAAATAAAACTGGTGAAGATTTAGATGCTTTAATTGGTTTTGTAGTATTATATAATAATGATAAAATAGTTGGGGCAGATAATGTTAGAATTGAAAATATTAAAAACAATAGTCAATTTGAAAAAAATATAACGATACCTAAAATAATGATTCCATCTTCAGATTTAACGCCTGATAAAATTAATTACGGTAAAGTTAATTATGAAAAAATAGAAGTATATTATACTTATGCTTATTAAAGGAGGATTTTATGAAAAAGAAAAAAGATAAAAAAGGATTTACTTTAGTTGAACTTTTAATAGTTCTTGGAATAATATGTGTACTTGCTCTTATAATAACGCCTATAATAATTAATTATAGGAATAAAGCAAATGATGTTTATAATGATAAATTAAAAGAAAGTGTTATATCGGTAGCAAAAGATTATTATACAAATAACAGAAGTGAATTACCAAATGGATACCCTGAAGGGAAATATGCAACTTTTGTTACATTAGATAAACTTAAACAAAATAATTTGTTTTCTAATGATGTAATTGATGCATATAAAAATAATTGTTCTAGTGAAAGTTACGTTGTTGTAGAAAATAATCGTGGTAATTATAATTATTATGCTTGCTTAAAATGTGGGGATAAAACATACGAAACTGATAAGAGCTATTGTGATTTTAGACAAGATAAAGATGGTAAAGCACCAACATGCAGTCTTACATATAATGATGGTTGGAACAAAGAAAATGTTTTAATAACTATAACATCTACTGATACTGTTGGGGTAATTAATATTAAAAATAATGGTAAAGTACTTAAAACAACATATGATAAAAATAATAAAACATATAATGCAACATATGAAGCAAGCGAAAGTGGTAAATATTCATTTGATATACTTAATAAATATGGACTTAAAACAACCTGTGAAACAAAAAATGATATAAAAATAGATAGAGATAGTCCAAGTTGTTCTATTACAAAACAAGATATAAAAAATACTTCTCTTAATTTATTTGTAGATGCTTTAGATAAAACAAGTGGAATTAAAAGTATTGAAATGGGAGAAAAAACATTAGGTACTGATAATTTATATAAAGTAACAGTAAATGGAAAATATGTTGCAACAGTAATAGATAATGCTGGAAATGTTGGAACATGTGAAATAGTAGTAGATGAATTTGATAAAACACCACCTGTTATTGTATTTGGAACTGAGGGAACAAATGGCGAAATTGCTACTAGTACATGTGAAGATCCTGAAAGTGGAATAATTGGTGAAGCAACTGTTAAG
This sequence comes from Mycoplasma sp. CAG:611, assembly GCA_000434175.1. Taxonomy (GTDB): domain Bacteria; phylum Bacillota_I; class Bacilli_A; order RF39; family UBA660; genus CAG-611. The sequence continues at coordinate 15,871 of HF999794.1, read as the reverse complement.
CAAACCTTAACAGGTAATAAAGATGTAATAGTAACTAGAACATGTAAAAACAATGTTGGATTAGAAACTACATCATCACATACATATAAATATAATTCATGTAAAACAGGAAGTAATACTTGTAGTTATGGATGTGGAACTACTTATGATTCTTGTGCTACAGGTTCACCAAATGAATGTGTTGGTGGTTATGATACAATAATAAGAAAAGAATGTGTAAAAAATCCTGCTGGATGCAAAACTTGTCAAACCACAGTTTGTACGAATTATAATTGGGTATCATGTCCATGTGGTTCACCTGGTCAAGTTGGTCCTGGAGGAAGCGGTCATAGTAATTGTTGGTGTCAAGGAGATAAATGCGTAAAATATGGAAAGCAAACTGTTACAAATTGTAGTATATGTGGTTATAATTACAAAGAAGATTGTTATAATGTTGAAGACAAAAAATGGAATTCATGTAAAACCACAAAAAATACTTGTCAAGGAGGATATGTAACTGATTCAAGTACATGTAGTTATTGTTATTATGGAAGTAACACATGTAAAGGAGGTTGGGATTTATAATGAAAAAAAGAAATTTATTAATAATAATCGGAGTATTAATTATTGCTTCATTAGTAATAACTTTAGTTATACTTAATAATAAAAATAAAGATAAGGATAAAACCCCAACAGATAAGAATCTTATATCAATAAATGCTCCTGAAGGAATAAATATTGAAACAACTTTTATCGAAGGTAATAAGTATATAGTAATAAATTTAATTAATAATACAAAAGAAATAATAAAATCTTCAACATTAAAAGTTACTTTTAGTACAAAAGAAGAGATAAAAGAAGTAGATTTAATACCAGCAGGTAATAAATCTATAATAAAAATATTTATTCCTGAAGAACTTAGAAAAAATATTTTAAAAGAAAAAATTAAAATTAATTATGAAATAAAAGAAAATACTAATGAAATAAAGTTTTTAGATGTTTCTAAACTATCTAATCCTATGCCTAATATTGAAGTTAAAGATGGAGAAATATTTGTAAATATAGAAGAAGAAAATACTATAGGAAGTGATATTACTTTATTAAAAGGATATGTAATCTTATATGATAACAATAAAATAGTAGGAACAACAGATTTTGAAATAAGTGATATAAAAAATAATAGTAAATTTAATATTGATGTAAAACTTCCAAGTACATTAGTTATAAACGATAATGAAGAAAGTTTATTAGAATATGACAAAATAGAAATATATTATACGTTCGCGTATTAATATATTTTTTTTAGTTTACAAAAGGACAATTATTTATTATAATTAAAGTATAATAAAGGAGGAATTTTATGAAAAACAAAAAAGGATTTACTTTGGTAGAAATGCTTGTGGTACTTGGAATAATATGTGTACTTGCTCTTATAATAACCCCAGCTATTATAAGTTATAGAAATAAAGCAAACAACGAGTATAATGATAAATTAAAAGATAATGTTATTACCGTAGCAAAAGATTATTATACAAATAACAGAAGTGAATTACCAAATGGTCAAATTGAAGGGAAATATGTTGATATTTTAACACTTGATAAGATGAAACAAAATAATTTATTTTCTAATGATGTAATTGATGCATATAAAAATAATTGCTCTAGTGAAAGTTACGTTGTTGTAGAAAATAACCGTGGGAATTATGACTATTATTTATGTTTAAAATGTGGGGATAAAACATATGAAACAGATAAAAGTTATTGTGATTTTAAATATGATACTAGTAGTGATAATGCTAATAGTGCCCCAACATGTGAATTATCTTATAATGATAATTGGAGTAATAATGATGTTACAATAAATGTAAAATCAACTGATAATGTTGGTATAGTAAACATTAAAAATAATGGTAAAGCTATAAAAACAACATATGATGAAAATACAAAAACATATAATGCTAATTTTATAGCTAAAAGAAGTGGTAGCTATAGTTTTGAAATACTTAACAAGTATGGTTTAAAAACAACATGTAAAACAGATAACGAAATAAAAATAGATAAGGATATTCCAAGATGTGTAATTTCAAAACAAGATAAAACAAATTTATCTATGAATTTATTTGTAACGGCAACAGATGATACTAGTCCTATTAAAACAGTTAAAATAGGTGATAGTGTTTTAGATAGTACAAATTTATATAATGTTACTAAAAATGGAAAATATATAGCAAAAGTAATTGATAGTGCAGGAAATGAAAATACTTGTAGTGTTGATGTAACTGAACTTGATAGTGAAAAACCTAAAATAACAGTTACTGGAAATAGCTCAAGTTCATTAACTGTAACAATAACAGATAATGTCGGAGTAGTTGGATATAAAATAACAACATCACCAACAACCCCAACAGAAAAAGAATGGACTAAGGTAGATAGTGTAGCATCTATTACACAAACATTTAATAATTTATCTTCATCTACAACTTATTATATTCATGCAATTGATGAAGCTGGAAATACAAGTTATGAAAAAGCAACAACTAAAACTGCTACTATAATAATTTATAATCCAGATCCAGATCCTACACCACCATCAGGAGGAGGAACTTCAGGAGGAAGCTCATCTGGTGGATCTTCAGGTGGTAGTTCATCTGGTGGAACAACAAATCCTGGAACAGGAGCAGGTGGTTCAGGTTCATCTGGTGGTGGTGGATGTATAAGTCCAGGAGGTGTTAATCATTGCCCTGGACTACAGATAAATTAATATGAGAAAGGATAAATAAGATGGTAAAGAAAAAGAAAATAATAATAATAATTTTATTAATTTTAATAGTATTATTAGCATTAGTATATTTTCTAATTTTTAATAAAAGTTATACATTAACGGTATATAAATATCAAATAAATAATCAAGAAAATATAGGAAAAACTATGCCAAAAGATGCTACATTAATCGAACAATATGATGTAAAATGTAACAAGAAATGTGAGCTTATAACATATGATTATGATAAAACATTTTTTGTAGTTAAAAACAAAAAAGAAGGATATATCTATAATACTTTAACTAAAAAAGCAATTGATGTTGGTCCACATGATAAGTTAAATATGATTTCTGTAAATAAAGATGATCAAATGGTAAAAATAGGTTATATACTAACAAAAAATGATAATGAAATATCATTTATTGATGAAATAGAACAAAAAGTAACAATTCCTTGGACTAAAGATTTAAAGTTAAATAATGTTTTTATAAATAATAAATATTTAGTTGCAGATAAAAACTTTATTAATATTCATACAGGAAAAGTACATAATATTGAAAAACCATTTGAAACATATACTTGTTTTACTTTAAATACATGTGTTTTTAATCATAATAATAAGAGTTTTATATATAATTTCGATGAAGAAAAAATATATGACTATAATTTCAAAGTATTAATTAATTATGAAAATGGAATGGTTATAGAAAAAGATAATAAAATACATAATTTAGATTTAAAAACAAATAAAGAGATTTATTTAATGGATAAACCTAATTTAACTTATAGTGATTTTTGTGATTATTTACATTGCCCTGATGATGTAGATAAGAATGAACTTTTATTGAACTTTTATAATAAAGAAACATGTAAGTCATATATTTATAATCCATTAACAAATAAATTAAATACTAAAGAATGTAAAATAGTAGAATAAAGACAATTTTGTCTTTTTTCTTTTAAAAAAAATAATATTATGATACAATATATTTGCAGGTGAAAAAAATGAAAGATTTTGTAAATATAATGGGTAAAGATAATATATTTATTATTTGTTCTATAATTGTAGTTATTATTTTAGCATTGTTAGTTATAATTATAATAGAAAAAGCATCATCTAAAAAATATAAGTTAAAGCATCAAGTAGAATTACCTTCTTATAAAGAAAATAAAATTTATGATGATTCTAAAGATAATAATGACATTTATAAAAGTGAAGTAATAAATGAAGAAGATAATGTAAACAATACTGTAAATGATGTAAAACCTATAGAACAAGAAGTAGTGTATGTAGCAAATAAACCAACAGAAGAAGATGCTAAAAAAGAGTTAGAAGAAGCCGCTAAAAAGCTTGTTTATGAAGAAAAAAATGATTTAATAGGTCCAACATTTTTTGAAAAAGTACAAGAAGAAAAATCAATTATTAGTTATGATGAATTATTAAAAGCCAACCTTGATCCGGATGAACTTGATAATTACAGAATAGAAGATGAAGGAAATGAACCAATTACGCTTGATGAATTATATAAGAAAAATATAGATGATTTAATTGAAAAACAAGAAGAAAAAATAAATAGTTTTAATAAAGAACAATTAAATGAAGAACCTAAAAAGTTTAAAAATTCATCAGTTATATCTCCTGTATTTGGAATAAAAAGTGATAACGAATATAAAAAATTAGAAGCTTATAAAAGTAGTAATGTTAGAAATATTGAAGATGAAATAAAGAAAACAGAAGAATTTTTAAGTGAATTAAAGAAATTAAAAGAAAGGATAGAAAAGTAATATCCTTTTTTAAAGGAGTTTTAGTATGAAAGTAGGATTATGTAATTTAGGATGTAAAGTAAATACTTATGAGATGGAATACATTGCAAGTCTTTTTAAAGAAAGAGGTTATGAAATTAGCGATTTTAATGATTTTTGTGATGTTTATGTTGTAAATACTTGTACTGTTACTAATAATAGTGATGTAAAAAGTAGAAAAATGATTAATCATCCTAAAAAAATTAATAAAAATTGTTGTTTAGTAGTATGTGGTTGTTTTATTGAAAGCGCTAAAGATTATAAAAACGATGATATTGATATTGTTTTAGGAAATTATAATAAATCTAAGGTCGTTGATTTAGTTGAAGAATTTTTTAGAAATAAAGAAAAAATCAATCAAAGATTCAATTTAAATGAAGTAGAGTTTGAAGATATGAATATAAAACATTTTGAAAATAGAACAAGAGCATTTGTTAAAATTCAAGATGGTTGTGAAAATTTTTGTACTTATTGTATTATTCCTTATGTAAGAGGGAAATGTCGTAGTAAAAAAGAAGATAATGTTTTAAGTGAAATAACTACTTTAGTAAATAATGGTTATAATGAAATCGTGTTAACTGGTATTCATACAGGTAATTATGGTGTTGATATTAATACTAATTTTTCTAGTATTTTAGAAAAAATATTGAATATAAAAGGTCTTAAAAGATTAAGAATTTCATCAATTGAAATAACAGAACTTGATGATAAATTTTTAGAGTTATTAAAAAATCCAATACTTTGTAATCATTTACATATACCTTTACAAAGTGGAGGAGAAAAAACTTTAAAAAGAATGAATAGGAAATATGATAAAAAATATTTTAAAGAAGAAATAGAAAAAATAAGAAAAGTTAGACCTGATATATCTATAACAACTGATGTTATCGTAGGATTTCCTGGTGAAACAGAAGATGATTTTAATGAATGTGTAGATTTTATAAAGGAAATTAATTTTAGTAAATTACATGTTTTTCCTTATTCTAAAAGAGATGGCACAGTAGCAGCTAAAATGAAAGATCAAATAGATGGTAAAGTAAAAAAAGAAAGAGTAAAAACTTTACTTGATTTATCAAAAACACTTGAAGAAAACTATAATAATAGTTTTATAGGCAAGAAAGAATCTTGTTTAATTGAAAAAGTTGATTGTAAGTATTCATATGGTCATTGTTCTAATTATGTTTATTTAAAAATACCAAAAATATATAAAGAAAATGAAATTGTAGATATAATTATTGAAAAGAATATGCTTGTAAGTAAAAATTAGACTAAAAATGTAATAAAAAATATTGTGTTTTTTAGTTTTTTTTGTTATAATTGAATTTGAAAAAGCAAAGGGAAGGAGGGATATAAGATGACAGAGGTAGCAGTTAAAGGTAATTTAGATGGAGCACTTAAACGTTTTAAACAAAAATGTTCTCGTGATGGAATCCCTTCAGAAGTTAAAAAAAGAAAGTTTTATGATAAACCTGGAAAAAGAAGAAGAGAAGAAAAGAAAGAAAACATTAGAAATTCACAAAAGAAAAATAGAAGAGATTATTAATAATTAGGGAAAGGTTTACTTTCCCTTTAATATTATAAGGAGGAAATTATGTTAAAAGAAAAATTACAAAAAGATTTACTTGAAGCAATGAAAAGCAAAGATAAAGACACTTTAAATACTTTAAGAAGTGTAAAAGGAGCAGTTCAACTTGAAGTAATAAATAATAAAAAAGAAGATAATGATGATCTTGTTTTAGATGTTATTACTAAACAAATAAAAATGCGTAAAGAATCAATTAAAGATTTTGAAAAAGCATCAAGAACTGATTTAATAAATTCTTATCAAAAAGAAATAGACATACTAGAAAAATATATGCCTGAATCTTTAAGTGATGAAGAACTTAATAAAATAATTGATGAAGTAATTAATCTTGTTAATCCAACTTCAATTAAAGATTTAGGTAAAGTTATGAAAGAAATTACACCTAGAGTAAAAAACAGATGTGATATGTCTAAATTAAATAGCATTTTAAGAGAAAAAATAAACTAATGGATTTTATATCCATTTTTTTGTGGTAATTTTTTTAAATAAATATATAATTTATTAGAAAGAAGATGATATTTTTATGTTTTCTAAATTAAGAAATTATATAAAACAAGAAGAAACTAAAATATATTACATAAAAAATAAAATTAATGTTATAAATTATAAAAAAATACTTGTTTTTGAAGATAATAAAATACTTATAGAAATAATAGATGATATACTTGAAATAAAAGGGGAAAATCTTATAATTAAAAGATTTGAAAAAGAAGAATTATTAGTCGAAGGAAGTATTTATTCTATAACATTTAGAGGTAATTATGTTTAATTATTATGAAATAGAAATAAGTGGTAAATATGTTAAAAATTTATTTTCTGATATTATAAAAAATAAAATAAATATGTATGATATAAAATATATGACTAATAAAATAATTTTTAAAGTAACATATGAAGATTATTTAAAAATAAAAACTATCAAAACAACATGTAATGTAAATATAAATAAAACTTATGGCAAAAATAAAATTATTCTTTTGTTTAATAAATATAAAGTATTTATTATATCTTTTATTATATCTTTAATAACTATATATCTTTTTTCTAATATGATTTTTTTTATAAACATAAATAATGATAATAAAAAGATAAATTCTATATTAAAACAAGAAATGTTAAATAATAATTTAACTATTTATTCTTTTAAAAAGCCATATAAAAAATTAAAAATTATAAGTAATAAAATAAAAGATAATAATAAAGATTTATTTGAATGGTTAGAAATTAGTTCAAATGGGGTTTATTATGAAGTATCTTATATTGAAAGAAAAAGTATTATTGAATCTAAAAGTAACTTAAAACATAATATTATTGCTAGTAAAAATGGATTAATAAAAAAACTTGATATATCTAAAGGGAATATAATTAAAAATGTTGGAGATTATGTAAATAAAGATGATTTATTAGTATCTGGTGTTATTTTAAAAAATGATGAAGTAAAAAATATTGTAGATGCAAAAGGAAAAGTATATGCTGAAGTATGGTATAAGGTAAAAGTTAGTCATCCTTTTATAAAAAAGGAAAATATAAAAACAAATAATGCGAAGATAGCTTTAATTTTAAATATATTTAATAAAGAAATAAATATAGCTTCTTTTAAATATGGAAGTATTAAGAATGAAAAAAATATTTATTTAATTAAAAATAATATGTTTAATATAAGAATAAATAAAAGTTTTATATATGAAGAACAAACTAATAAATATACAAAAGAAGAGCTTATAAAGATAATAAATAACCTTGCGAAAGAAAAAATAAAAGCTAATTTAAAGCAAGATGAAAAAATATTATTACAAAAAACTTTGAAAATAGATGAAGATAATGATAGAATATATGTAGAGGTATTTTTTAAGGTTTATGAAGATATTGCAAAATTACAAGAAATTCATTCTTAATTTAAATCCAAAGAAAGGTTGTTATTATGATACAAGATATAAGAGATATAACACTTGATATGCTTGATACAACATGGCCTATGTTAGTTATTTCCTGTTTAGTTGCTATGGTTCTTAGAATAACATATTTAGTTATTAATGGTAAAAAGTTTGTATTATATGAAGAATTATTAAAATTATTTTTTATCATTTATATATTATGTTTATTCCAAATAGTAACAGCTCAAGATGTTTCTTTTGGAGGAGTAAATATCATTCCTTTTAAAGAAATATTTAGATATGAACCAGGAACATATTTATTTTATAAAAATATTTTAGGAAATGTTTTACTTTTTTTACCATTTGGTTTTTTCGTAGGATATTTTACTAAAGTTAATAAAATTAGTGTAGTTTTTTTAATAACCTTTATCATATCACTTTCAATCGAAACAACACAACTTGCAATAGGCAGAGTTTTTGATGTGGATGATGTTATTTTAAATGTTCTTGGAGGAATTTTAGGTTTTATCTTATATAAAATTTTAAGTAAAATAATACCAGAGAAATTAAAGAAAAATTGGATTTTTAATATAATAATAATTATACTAATATTAGTAATAGTGAGGTTTTTAGTGCCATGAAAAAATTTAATATTTATAATGAAACAACTTATAATTTAAAAAAAGAAGAAAAAGTTATAAAAAGTATGTTAAAACATATGATAAGATATGAAAAATTAAAACATATTTATTTTAATGTCATAATAGTAGATAATCCTTATATTCATAAGATTAATAAAGAATATAGAAATATAGATAAAACAACAGATGTTATTAGTTTTGCTTTAGAAGATGAAAAGCGTGAAAATTTTACAAAAATAAGACTTCTTGGAGATATATATATTTCTATAGATAAAGCAAAAGAACAAGCTATTAGTTATGAACATTCTTTAGAAAGAGAACTTTCGTTTCTAGCAGTACATGGACTTTTACATTTATTAGGTTATGATCATATGACTAAAGAGGATGAAAAAATAATGTTTACAAAACAAAAGGAGATATTATATGGAAAAAGATTTGCAAGAATTGAAGAAAAATAAAAGGAGTTTAAAAAGATTTTTAAAATCATTTAAATACTGTTTTGAAGGTATGAGGTATGCTTTTTACACAGAACAAAATATTATTGTTATGTTTGTTATAGCTATTATTAGTTTAATACTTGGTATTTTTCTTAAAATTAATTATACTGAAAGATTAGTTATTGTTTTATTAATTGGAATAGTTATGGCTTTAGAAATGGTTAACTGTGCAATTGAAGCAACTGTAGATTTAGTAACAGAAGAGAAAAAACCAATGGCTAAGGTTGCTAAAGATTGTGCCAGTGGAGCAGTAGGTATCATTAGTATTATTGCATTAATCATAGGTATTATGATATTTTTACCTAAAATTATTGCATTATTTTAAGGAGTAGTTATGGATATAAAATTAAAACTAAAAGAATTATTAAATAATAGTTATGCTGTTTATTCTAATTATAAAGTTTCTTGTATATTAGAAACAAAAGATAATAATTATTTTTATGGTGTAAATGTAGAAAATGCTAGTTATGGTGCTACTATATGTGCTGAAAGAAATGCCATAGCAAATGCTATAACAAATGGTTATAAAAAACATGATTTTAAAAGAATATATATAATGAATGCAAGTGATAAGATAGGTACTTGTTGTATGTTATGTAGACAAGTATTTTTAGAATTTTTTGATATGGATATGGAAGTTATTATGTACAATAATAAATTTGATGAAAAAAAGCTTACAGTTAAAGATATGTGCCCTTATCCATTTAGTGAGGGTGATTTAAAATGAAAAGTGGTTTTGTAAGTATTGTAGGACGTCCAAATGTAGGTAAAAGTACACTTTTAAATAAATTATTAAATAAAAAAATAGCTATTACAAGTGATAAAGTAGGAACAACAAGAAATATGATTTATGGTGTTTATAATGAGGATGATACCCAAATAGTTTTTGTAGATACACCTGGTATTAATAAAGCTACATCTAAACTAGGAGAAGTTTTAAATAAGACCGCTTATTCAAGTTTTGATAATGATTTAGTTTTATTTCTTGTTGATATTGCAAGTGGATTTGGTCCAAATGATAATAGAATTCTTAATAGATTAAAAGAAGATAATAAAGATGTTATTCTTGTTTTAACAAAAGTTGATAAAATTAAAAAAGATAAATTATATGATGAAATAATTAAATTAAAAGATTTATATAATTTTTTAGATATTGTACCTATTTCATCAATAAAAGGTATTAATACAACTGAACTTATCGAAGTAATTAAAAAATATTTAAAAGATGATGTTAAGTATTTTGATGATGATGTTATTACTAATGTTAGTGAAAAATTTTTAGTAGGAGAAATAATAAGAGAAAAAATACTTATTTTAACAAAAGAAGAAGTACCACATGCAGTTACATGTATTGTAGAAAATATGGAATTTAAAAAAGATAAATGTTATATTAATGCATGTATTGTGGTTGATAGAGATAACTTAAAAGGAATAATTATTGGTAAAAATGGACAAATGCTTAAAAAAGTAGGTACTATGGCACGTGAAGAAATTGAAGTATTACTTGGTAAAAAGGTTTATTTAGAACTATTTGTTAAAGTAATAGAAAACTGGAGACAAAAGCCAAACCTTTTTGAAGAATTAGGAATAAGTGAAGAAGATGATTAAAATTTATATTTTTTACCCATTATAATAATGGGTGAAAAATATGAATAAAGCTTTATGGAGTTTATTTAAAAAAACAGGGGATTTAAGATATTATGTGTTTTTAAAAGAAATGGAAAAAGTAGAAGAGAATTATTATGAAAATAGAAAAAGTAACAGGAATAGTACTAAGTGATACTAATTATTCTGAATCAAGTAAAATATTAAATGTTTTAACAAAAGAACATGGTAAAATAGGGATAATATCTAAAGGATGTCGTAATTTAAAAAGTAGTTTAAGAAGTGTTAGTTCTAAACTTACTTATGGTTATTTTAATATATATTATAAACAAGAAGGATTAAGTGTTTTAATAAGTGTAGATATTATAAATGATTTTTCTAATATTAAACAAGATTTATTTAAAATAGGTTATGCCACATTTTTAAGTGATTTAACTAATCAAGTTTTAAAAGAAACTTCTTCAAATGAAATATTTGACTTATTTATAAACGGTCTTATTAAAATAAATGATGATTTTGATCCTATGATTATAGCTAATATAATTGAATTAAAATATCTTAATTATTTAGGAGTTATGCCAATTCTTGATTGTTGTAGTGTTTGTGGAAGTAATAAAAAAATAGTTACTGTAAGTAGCTTTTCAGGTGGTTATTTATGTGTTAATTGTTATAAAAATGAATATATCGTAGATGAAAAAACAGTTAAACTCCTTCGTATGTTTAATTATGTTGATATATCTAAGATAAAAGAATTAAATATTTTACCTAAAAATAAAAATGAAATTAATAGATTTTTAGAAAACTATTATGATAGATATACAGGAATATATTTAAAATCAAAGGATTTTTTAACACAATTAAGAGAAAAATACTAAAAATTATTGAAATTTATGAAAATATAATGTATAATTTAAAAAGCAGTTGACAAAATTGTCAAGTTTATTAAGTTAGAAAGGTTTGAGGTGATATTATGGCAGTTCCTGCAAGACATGTTTCAAAAACTAGTCAAAGAACAAGAAGAGCACA
>HF999794.1:0-4060 GCA_000434175.1 Mycoplasma sp. CAG:611 | reverse complement strand
ACACATGGCATTAACAGCTAAACAAACAACTAAATGTCCTAATTGTGGTGCTATAGTAAAATCACATAGAGTTTGTAAAGAATGTGGATACTATAAAGGAAAAAAAGTTGTTAAAGAAACAGAAGAATAAAACCGATAAAAACTTGTTAAATAAATAAGTTTTTTTTGTTATATTTATATGGGGGTATAGTTATGATAGATAATAAAGCTTTTAATTTATATTTAAATGATATTAAAGATATAAAAGTATTATCAACAGAGGAAGAAAAGTATTTATTTGAAAACTTTAATCCTGAAAATAGAAAAAAGATAATAGAAAGTAATTTAAAATTAGTTGTAGCACTTTCAAGAGAATATTATAATATACCATTTGAAAGTTTAACTTATATGGATATAATCGAAGCAGGTAATATAGGGTTAATAAAAGCAGTAGAAAGATTTGATTATAAAAAAGGATATAAGTTTTCAACATTTGCTAGTTATTATATAAAATCACAAATAATTAAAGAAATCTATAAAAATAATCGAATAATAAGAAGACCTTTTAATCAAGAAAGATTAATATCAAAAAAATTAAAAACTATTCAAACAGTATTATCTTTAGATGATAGTTTTCCTAATTCTATTGATGGTACAGAACCATTATTATATTTTATCGAAGATGAAGAAAATAATATATATGATAAAATTAATCAAATAGAAATAAAAGAAATAATAAAAGATATTTTAAATACATTAACTCCTAGACAAAAAGAAGTATTACTTTTAAGATTTGGGTTTGATGATGGAAATTATAAAACTTTAAGAAAAGTAGGAAGTATACTTAAAATATCAGATGAAGGAGTAAGAAAAATAGAACAAAAAGCTTTTACTAAAATTAGAAAAAATAATAACCTTAAAGATATAAAATAATATTTAATATTTATTATTTTTTTGTTATAATTTAGTTAAGGGTGGTTATTATGAAAGATAGTTATGCTTTTAATTTATATTTAAATGATATTAAAGATATAAAAGTATTATCAACAGAGGAAGAAAAGTATTTATTTGAAAACTTTAATCCTGAAAATAGAAAAAAGATAATAGAAAGTAATTTAAAACTAGTTGTAGCACTCTCAAAAGATTATTTAAATTTACCATTTGAAAGTTTAACTTATATGGATATAATCGAAGCAGGTAATATAGGGTTAATAAAAGCAGTAGAAAGATTTGATTATAAAAAAGGATATAAATTTTCAACATTTGCTAGTTATTATATAAAATCTTACATTGTTTTTGAAATATATACAAAAGATAGAATGATTAAAAGACCATATTATTATGAATATAAAAGAATTAAAGAAGTAAAAGAAAATAAAAAAGAAAAGATAGAGAAAGTTTATTCTTTAGATCAAAGTGTTTTAGATGAAACAACTGAAAATAGTGAAAGTTTATTATATTTTATAAAAGATGATAATGTTGATATAGAAAATGAAATAGAAAATAAAGATTTAAAAATAATAATAAAAGATATTTTAAATAAATTAACACCTAGAGAAAGAGAAATAATTAAATTAAGACATGGATTAGATAATTTAGATGAAAAAACATTTGAAGAAATAGGTAAAATATTTGGTATAACAAGACAAAGAGCGAATCAAATTGCAAATGATGTTTATAAAAGAATAAGAAAAGGTAAAAATATTGAGGATTATTTATAAATAAATATTTAAATAATTAATAAATTATGTTATAATTATTTAGTGCTTTAACTTATAAAAACTATAGAAAGGAGTAAATATGAGTAAAATTAAAATATTTGGTCTTGGGGGACTAAATGAAAATGGTAAAAACATGTATATTGTGGAAGTAGATGATAATATATTTGTTTTTGATGCGGGGTTAAAATATCCAACAATGGGTATGCTTGGAGTAGATTATATTATTCCAAAGTTTGATTATTTAATTAATAATAAAAAAAGAATAAAAGGAATTTTTATTTCACACGGTCATGATGGTAATTATGGGGCACTTGTTGATATATTAAAAGAATTACCTGATGTAAATGTATATGCTACAAAATTTACAATGAATCTTATTAAAGAAGAATTACAAAAGGAAAAAGTTGAAGTTAAAGCAAATATTTTAAAAGAAATAAGACCACATGCTAAAATAGATGTAGATGGATATACAATATTTCCAATTAGTGTTACACATTCAATGCCTGAAACAGTTATGTATGTTTTATATACAAATGATGGTGCAATATGTTATGCAACAGATTTTGTATTTGATTCAACAATGCTTGGAAGTTATAAAACAGATATAGGTAAACTTGCTTATGTAGGAAAACAAGGAGTATTATGTTTAATGTCTGAGTCTATGTTTGCTTATAGAGAGGGGCATACAAGTCCTAAACATCGTATTTCTAAAATAGTTTGGGATACATTAAATAAAACGGATAATCGTATTATAATAAGTGTTTTTCCAGAACATTTATATCGTATTCAAGAAATATTTGATCAAATTAGTAGAACAAGAAGAAAAGTTGTTTTAATGGGGAAAAAACTTAATGATGTAGTAGAAAAAGCTGTTGAACTTAAATATTTAAATATTGATACATCAAGAATTGGAGATTTATCTAATATAAATGATAAAGATGTTGTTATTCTAACTAGTGATGATAAAGAAAAACCATTTGGAAGTTTAGAAAAAATAGAAAGTGGTTATGATAAATATTTAAAATTTAAAGATACAGATACTGTTTTAATATCAGAACCAGTTTATCCTGGATGTGAAAAGAAACACTCTAAAATTGTTGATGATTTATCAAGAGAAAATGTTGAAGTAATAAGTTTTACATCAAAAGAACATTTAACTCATCATGCTTCAAAAGAAGATTTAATGTTAATGTTAAATTTAATGAATCCAAAATATTATTTTCCTATTAAAGGAGAATATAGATATATGTATATGAATGCTAATGTTGCAAGTGAAGTAGGAATGAATGATGAAAATATTATTTTAAAACTTAATGGAGAAGTAGCAACATTTGTTGATGGTAAATTAACTGAAGATAAAGAAAAAATACCTACAGATGAAATATTAATTGATGGAAGTAACTCAGATGATATAGGTAATCTTGTTTTAAAAGATAGAGAATTATTAAGTAAAAATGGTATAGTAATTGTAAGTGCCACACTTGATCGAAAAACAAAAAAAATACTTGCTAATCCTGAAATATTAACAAGAGGATTTATATATGTCAAAGATAATCTTGATATGGTAGAAAAAAGTCAAGAAATATGTAAAGATATAATTGAAAGTAATGCTTTTGAAGGACAAAAAGTTGATTTTAACAAAATAAAAAATCTCATAAGAGAAAAATTAGGAGATTATTTTGAAGAAGAAACAGGAAGTATTCCAATGATAATAACTGTAGTAACAGAAATATAATTATTCTGTTACTTTTATTTTATCATTTAATTTTAAATTATATTTGCTAATTGTATTAATAGGAAATTCATATACATATTTTCCTTTTTTAATTGGTAAAATAACTTTATTTTTACTTAAATTTTCTTTTAAATAAATAATATTATTAGTTTTATCAGTAATACATATATCAATATTTTCTTTCATAAAGAAAGTATGTATTGAATTACAATTATTTATTCTAATACCATAACTTATATTTTTTTTATTCATTAAACCAAATAATTTTTTAAAAAATGTTTTATATTCATATATTTTAAGTTTATTATTTTTATAAATTAAATACATATTACCACCTAAAATAATAATAAAAAATAAATGTTAAAAAGTCAAATAAAAATTATTGACTTGGGGGGGGGTATATTATATAATAACCTTATAAAGTTAATAGTTAATAAAATAAAGGGAAGTTGATAATATGATAGAAAGATTAAAACAACATAAATTAATATTAATAATATTTATAATAGGAATAATATTAATAGTAACAGGAACAACATATTCATTTTATAAAATAAAATTAGAAGGACAAAAACAACATATTGTATCAAGTGATGTAATATCATTTACATATAAAGAAAGTGAA
>HF999793.1 GCA_000434175.1 Mycoplasma sp. CAG:611 | reverse complement strand
TACATCCTAAATTATTACCAGTTGTACTTGATGCTAAAGTTGTATGACTTGTTTCAAACTTACCATACCAAAAACCACTTAATTCTTTATTTCCAAAGGTAAATGTATAAAGTGCTGTTTCATTTTGTTTTACAAATGTTACATCTATTGCATTTGGTTTTGCTTTTGTTCCTCACTTCAAACTTTCCATACCAAAATCCACTTAGTTCTTTATTTCCAAAAGTAAAGGCATCAAGCGCTACTTCATTTTGCTTTACAAATGTTACATCTATTGCATTTGGTTGTGTTTGTGTTCCACCATTATAATTACTTGGTGTAGTTGTATTAAATCTTGGTATCCATACCCACATTGTTGTTATATCATCCATTAATACTTCCTCACCTGGTTTTATTTTTAATGTACCATCAGAATTAAAATATCTATTTTTTATAGAACTATCACTATAATTTATGGTAACTGCATTAGCCCACATTTTGTAATCATAATGATACCATCTAGTTACAATATCTTTATTATCTTTGTCAGCACATTTCCACACATTTTTTGAATCATCATAATATACAGGAATCATATTACTTGCAAGTACTGGAGCACTTGCTCCACTTGTATCTTTTGAGTTCATATCCAGTACATATGGCTCAGTTGAAGTTCCATTTCCCCCGATGATTTCTACGGAAGATGTTAGATATAAAACTGGCCGAACGACATCCGTGTTCTTAACATATATACTGTTGACTTCCCCGTCTGAACGGACAATAAACGCATAGTTACTAGTGCCGGCATTCTGAGGCAATAGCCATTCCTCCTTTCTTTTTAATAACCAATTATTGTTTTTACATGTTGTATCTTTATAATTAGATAATGTTTGCGTACACTCATCACTTGCTGCATATCCATAATCACTAGCATACATTAGTCCTAGTTTTCCTACCCAATTATTTGGATTTGATCCATAATAATATGTACTTCCATTTATTTTTCTTTCATATTGGTACATTACATCTTTTTGAATGGTTGATTTACTATACCCACCTAAATAATATTTTGTATTTCCTATCATACTTTGTGCTGTAGGTGACAAATTATTTAAATATGTTGTATTAAGTTCTGTATTTAATGTTGCTGGTTTAACCCAATCATTTGTAGCTTTTTCATCCCAATATTTACCTCCTATACTTTCATTTCTTATTATTTTTATTCTATTTTCAATGTTTCCTGTCCCATCATCTGTTGGGAACACTCCGATTATTCTCCATGTTTCTCCATTAAAACTAACATAATTTTTTGGACTTGCTCCACGATATCTATATTCTGTTATATCTTTATCAGCTCCTATTTGAAGTGTTGTATCTTTTGGATGTGTTATGGTATATAATCCACTGTTATCTTTATTATCTGTTAATTTTATTAAAGTATCTGCTCCTGTTGTAATAGTTTCTTCGTTATTCACTACAGTATATACATTTA
>HF999792.1:26491-30615 GCA_000434175.1 Mycoplasma sp. CAG:611 | reverse complement strand
GATGATGGAACAGGAAATATTGAAAACAGAGTAAAAATAATAAAAGACCAAAGTATAGGAAAAAGATCCTGGGATGACGGGACAACTGCTTATAATTATACCAAAAATGATAATTTAATGTTATTACAAGATAAAAACAAATTAAAAGTTGAATATTTAGAAAAAACAAATAAATATGATGTAATGTTAACTGCACCTGATGCATGTGGTGGTGTAAGTAATTGGGCTAGGCCTGCTTCATCAAATAGATATTTAAATGGTATATATTATAGTAATTTAATAAGTGAAGCAAAAAATATGATAGGACAAGCAAAATATTATTTAGGTGGGTATGAATCATCATCAATACTAACACAAGATATGTATAGTTATGAACGAAAAATAAGTGGTACGGCATATTACAATGATACAAATCCAAATAATTGGATAGGGAAAATAGGCCTTATGTATGTCAGTGATTATGGATATGCAAGTAATGATTGTAATAATTCAACTAATTTAGAATCTTGTAATAATCAAAATTGGTTGAATAATATTATAAGTTTAAATACTAATTATTCTGATTCTTGGACTATAACAGCATCAATTACATCAGATGCTTGGAAAAGAATATCTTCTTTTTACATTTATAATCATGGTATTGGTCACACGGAAGTTTGTGGTTCAAGTGGTGGTAAACAGATTTTCCCAACCATGTATTTAAAATCAAATGTTTTGATAACAGGTGGAGATGGAACAAGTAGTAATCCTTATAAATTATCTATAAATATACAAAAAGCAACAGATAAATTAATAACATTAACAAATAATAAAGATAACAGTGGACTATATACAATAACACATCCAAAAGATACAACCCTTCAAATAGGAAATGATAAAGATATAACAGAATATAGATACAGGGGAAAAGATCCAAAAAATTATGTAAAATTTAATAATGAAACATGGAGAATAATTGGAGTATTCCCAACAGATGATGGAACAGGTAATATAGAAAATAGAATAAAGTTAGTAAGAAATGATAGTATTGGAGAATATAAATTTGATGATGGAACAACTGCTTATAATTATAGTAAACAAGATAATTTAATGTTATTACAAGATAATAATAAATTAAAAGCTAAATATTTAGAAGAAAGTAAAAAATATGATGTAATGTTAACAGCCCCTGATTCTGGCTGTACTTCGTGTAGTAACGAATGGGAAAAGCCCACTTCGTTAAATAGATATTTAAATGGTGCATATTATAATAGTTTATTAAGTGAATATAAAAATATGATAGAAAGTGTTAAATATTATCTTGGAGGTTATAGTTCTTTCACTTCAATAACAACACAAGATATATATAATTATGAGCGAAAAAAAATAGTATCAGTTCCCTCTTATGGTGAGGAAATTATTGCAACTTGGTTAGGAAAGCTATCTCTTATGTATGCAAGTGATTATGGATATGCAAGTAGTAATTGTGAAAATAAAAAATTACAAGATGTTAATTCTACAACAAATGATTTAAGAATATGTAACGATACAAATTGGTTATATAATATTAAAAAAGATGAATGGTTACTTCCTCGTATATTTGGTGCTGATTCTTCAAGTGGAACTTTTACATTATCAACAAAAGGGTATATTTCTGCCGATGTTATTAATAATCCAAATTTTGTAAGACCAACTTTATACTTAAATTCATATATACAAATCACCGGAGGAAATGGAACAAGTGCTAATCCTTATACACTTGGATTATAATTAAAAAAAATATAGTTTTTTTCTATATTTTTTTATATTTTGTTTTCTTTTAAAAACTCCCTTAATATTTTAGTAGTTGCTCTTTTTTCAATTCTTGAAACATAACTTCTTGAAATATTTAAATCTTTTGCTATTTCTTTTTGTGTTTGTTCGTCTAAATTATCTAAACCATATCTTCTTTTTATTATTTCTTTTTCTCTAGGATTTAAGATATTTAAATATTTTTTTAATAATCCTATATTATCTTTTTTGCTTATTTCATCAATATAATCAGGTTTAGGGGTTTTTAAAACTTCTAAAATTGTAACTTCGTTACCATCTTTATCAAATCCTATTGGTTCATCTAAACTTACAACCATATTATTTTTTTTATTACTTCTAAAATACATTAATATTTCGTTTTCTATACATCTAGCACAGTAAGTAGTTATTTTTGTACCATGTTTTAAACTATAACTATCAATACCTTTTATTAAACCAATTGTACCAATACTAATAAGATCATCTGTATCAGCATTTGAATTTTCATACTTTTTAACAATGTGAGCCACTAATCTTAAATTATGTTCGATAAGTTTATCTCTTGCTTTAGGATCCTTATTTAATAATAAAGTAATATATTTTTCTTCTTCTTCTTTACTTAATGGCTCAGGAAATACATTGTTAGAATAGGAAGTTGTAAAAAAGGTTAAACTTCTTATTAATTCTAAAATACTAAATAACATAAAATTCTTCCTTTCTAATTTAAATATATTATTTATGTCAAAATTTATGTTATAATGAAAATGAAAGATGGTAATGTTATGGAAAAAGATATTGAAAAGTTTATTAGGTATTTAAAAGAACAAAAAAATTATTCTAAATATACAATCAGTACTTATGAAGAAGATTTGATATTTTTAAGTAAATACTTAGAAAAAGAAGGTGTTTCTTATTTAGATATTGATTATTCTACGATTAGGTTATATTTTAATTATTTAGATAGTTTTAATTATTCTAAAAATACAATTGCTAAAAAAATAACTAGTGCCAGAAGTTTTTATAAGTATTTAGCTAGAAATAATAAGATAAAAACAAATCCATTTTCTCTTTGTTCGTTACCTAAAAAAGATAATTTACTTCCTAAGTTTTTATATTATAATGAACTTGAAGAAATGTTTTCTTCTTGTGATACTTCTAATTTAGGTATAAGAAATAGATGTATTTTAGAACTTTTATATGCAACAGGTATGAGGGTAGGAGAACTTGTTAATATAAAATTAAATGATATTGATTTAAAAGAAAAATATATTAAAATACTTGGTAAAGGGAATAAAGAAAGAATTGTATATTTTGGAGATTATGCTAAGGAATATTTAGAAAAATATATTTATGAAGTAAGAGATAATTTATTAAAAAATAAAAAAAGTGATTACTTATTTATAAATAATTCTGGTACTAATTTAAGTTCTAGAGGGGTAGAGTTAATTATTAAAAATATTATTAAAGAAACAAGTATAAAATCTAATATTACACCTCATGTTTTAAGACATACTTTTGCTACCCATCTTTTAAATGAAGGATGTGACATTTTAAGTGTTCAAGAGCTTTTAGGACATGAATCTCTTAGAGCAACTCAAATATATACGCACATTACAAATGAAGGACTTAGAAATATATATAATATTTCTCATCCGAGAAATAATAAAAACATAAAATAAAAGGATATTAATAAATCATTGTTTTTAATATCCTTTTTGTATTTGAAAAGTTTTTCTTTGCTATTTTATCTAATACATCTTTACCATATTTTTCTACTAGTTCTTGTCCTATTTTATCAACATTATCTCCTGCACCTTTAGGAATAGGAGTTTTGTAAGTATCGCACATTTTATCAAATTCTTTTATAAAAATATATCTTGATATAACTGAAGCACATGCTACTGCTAGGTTTTTATCTTCAGCTTTTGTCATAAATGTTATATTTCTAACAACATTATTTACATCTTTTAAATAACTATAATATCTATCTTCTTTAGCAAATTCATCGACAATTATGTAGTCTGGTTTATCTATTTCACTTAATAAACTATAAAGCATTTTATTATGAAGAACTGCTTTTATTTTATTCATATTAACTTCATTACTATAATTTTTATTATAATCTTCATTTGAAAGAATTGTACTTTTATATTTTATATTTTTAATAAGTTTAGGTACAACATTAAGTATTTTTTCATCAGTTAGTTTTTTAGAATCTTTAATACCAAGACTTTCTACAAAACTTATATCTTCTTTTCTTACATAAGCAGCCGTTACTACAATTGGTCCAAAGTAATCTCCTGTTCCAACTTCATCACTACCTATACTTGTAACATTATAATAATCTTTAGTAC
>HF999792.1:24830-26462 GCA_000434175.1 Mycoplasma sp. CAG:611 | reverse complement strand
TACAAGTATTATTTGTATTTTCTTGTCCGTCAATAGCTTTCCACATATTAGCATCTACATATGCAGTTGTTCCTTGAAACATACATTTTTTTGATTGATATAATGTTATAATAGTATCTTCTTCTTGTGCCTGAAAAATAGCATATGGTGGAGTTTTTTCTCTTAATTTATCTTTATAATATTCAGTCATTTTTTTAACTGTGTCATCATTTACTTTAATAACAATATTCATATTTTTAATTCCTTTCATTGTCTAATAAGATTATATCAAAATGTCTAATTTTAGTCTATAAAAAAATAAAATTAGTGCATATTTAACATATTTAAGTTATAATAATATTGTAAGGAGGACTTTTTATGTATTTGTTTGATATAATTATAATTATGTTTTTATTAATATTTGCTGTAGTAGGATTTAAAAATGGCTTTTTTAAACAAACAGTTAAAACAGTTGGAGTAATTTTAATATTTGTTTTTGCTTTTTATTTTAAAGATTATGTAGCAGATTTTTTAAGTTATACATTACCATTTATTAAATTTAAAGGTTCAATCGCTGGACTTAGTTCATTAAATATAATTTTATACCAATTAATTGCATTTTTGATACTTTTAGGATTATTTTCCATTGTTTTTCAAATATTACTTAAAATATCAGGATTAATTGAAAAAGCCCTTAATTTTACGATAATTTTAGGTATACCATCAAAACTTCTTGGTATGGTTGTAGGATTAATCGAAGGATATGTAATTTTATTTATAATTTTATTTGTTATAAATATGACATCGTTTAATAATTCATTAATAAGTGAGTCTAGTTTAAAGCCTAAAATACTGACATCTTCACCAGTTTTATCTAATGTTGTTAAAGATGCGACTAATACAGTAACAGAAATATATGATTTTGTAGATGTTTATGTTAAAGATAAAGATAGTGATAAATTTAATTATAATGCAATTGATACGATGTTAAAGAATAAAGTAATAACTCCTGAATATGTAGAAAAACTTGTTAAAAAAAGAAAAATAGATGTAAAAAATATAGATTTTTTAATTGAAAAATATAAAAATAAAGGAGATGAGTAAAATGTTAGTACATTTAGAAAATGAAGATTTTAATGAAATGATAAAAGATGATTTAGTTATTGTTGATTTTTATGCTAATTGGTGTGGTCCGTGTAAGATGCTTTCGCCAGTTTTAGAAGAAATTTCTTCTTTAAGAGGTAATGTAAAAGTAGTTAAGGTTGATGTAGACAAACATAATGAATTAGCAAGAAAGTATGGAATAATGAGCATTCCAACACTTATGTATTTTAAAAATGGAAAATTAGAAAAAACATCACTTGGTTATGTAACTAAAGATGAAATTGAAGAAAATATTAATAATTTAAGGTAGATTTTACATCTACTTTTTATTTTTTAAAGAAAAAGTTTGACATTTTTCTTGTATTGTGCTATAATTTAGACACTTAAGAAATTACCAATAATAAATAGGGGGTTAGGTAATATGGCAAATAAAAGGTTAAATTATCATTTTGAATATGTTGATGAAAATGAATTTAGAAAAAAAGAAAGATCAGTAAGAAAGTATAATATGCTTGCTTATAAAAAGCTTACATTTGAATATTATCCAAA
>HF999792.1:0-24791 GCA_000434175.1 Mycoplasma sp. CAG:611 | reverse complement strand
AGGGAATTTTTTAGGAAAATTAGTAGAAACTTCTTCTAAAGATAATACAAAAAATTATGAATTAAAACTTCCTACTGATGCATTATTTTCTAAAGTACATGGAGATATAACACTTCATTATACAGTATATGAAGATAGTAAAGTTGTTCTTCTTTCTAATATTACACCGGATAGTATTTTAGAAGAAGGACACAGAAGCGAACTTGCTACTTACAAGGGAGTTATGATTTCTAAATCAAACGCTCAAAAAGATATGTTTAAAGTTAATTTATTAAACGCATTAAACCAAAAATAATTTGGTTTTTTTGTATAATTTGCTATTTTTTAAAAAAAATTATCTTTTTATATTGCTTTTTACTAATGTTTTGTGTTATTATTAAAAAGCAATAGAGAAATGGACCCTTAGCTCAATTGGTTAGAGCAACCGGCTCATAACCGGTCGGTTGTAGGTTCGAGTCCTACAGGGTCCACCATTTATTTATGCGGGTATGGCGGAATTGGCAGACGCACTAGACTTAGGATCTAGCGGAGTGATCCATGGGGGTTCAAGTCCCTTTACCCGCACCAAACGAATACTAAAATGATCTTTAGGGTCATTTTTTCTTTTTAATATAATATAATAAAATATCTATAAATATAGGTAAAATAAGTAAAAAATGTTTGACTAAATGGTATTTTTATGGTATCATTCTATATGTTTGAAGCCTTTATATGCTTTAAACCACATCAAAAAGGTTAGAAGATCGTATGACACCTTAAGAGTGAGTCTTAGTTTATAAAAGGAGGTAAGTTATGAAAGCTATTATCGAAACTGGTGGTAAACAATATTATGTTAGCGAAAATGATGTTATTTATGTTGAAAAATTAGATGTAGAGGAAAATAAAGAAGTAACATTTGACAAAGTATTAATGATAGGTAGTGAAGTTGGTAATCCATATTTAGAAGGTGCTAAAGTTACTGCTAAGGTTTTAAAACATGGAAAAAATAAGAAAATTAGAATATTTAAATATGTTTCAAAACAAAAAAGTACTCGTAAAACTCAAGGTCATCGTCAACCATATACTAAATTAGAAATTACTAAAATTACTAGATAATTATGATTAAAGTAAAGGTCTTAAAAGAAAATAATTTTTATAAAGAAATAACTATAACAGGACATGCTAATTATGATACTTATGGTAAGGATATTGTATGTAGTTCTGTAAGTAGTATTGTTATAACAACAGTTAATGCAATTATTTCTTTAAATAAAGATATTATTAATTATGATGATACAAATGGAGTTAAAATTAAGGTATTAAAAGAAGATGAAGTTACTAATAAATTATTAGATAATATGATTAATTTATTATATGAACTTCAAAAAGATTATGAAAAAACAATAAAATTTTTATAGGGAGGATTTAGTTATGATGAAATTAAATATCCAATTATTTGCTCATAAAAAAGGTGGAGGATCTACTTGTAATGGTAGAGATTCTGCAGGTCGTAGATTAGGTGCTAAAATAGCAGACGGACAAACTGCTAAAGCAGGAAATATTATTTATCGCCAAAGAGGAACAAGAATTTATCCAGGAACAAATGTTGGTATGGGAAATGACCACACACTATTTGCTAAAGAAGATGGTGTAGTTAAATATGAAAGATTAGGAAAAGACAAAAAACAAGTTAGTGTTATTACTAAATAATGTCTTTTCTTTTTTTGGTAATTTATAACAATTTATATAAAACTATTTATTATATTAGAAAATTCTAATATAATATTTTTTTGAGTCTTTGACTTAAAGGAGTAGTTTATGAAAAATTTAAAATATTTATTTATATTAATAATAATTTTTTTCTTATTTATAATAAATTTAAATAGTAAAAAAATAACATATAATTATGTTTTAGAACCTAGATGTATATATAATATAGAAAAATTTAATAAAATAAAAGAAGAAAAGAAAGTGTTAGATAAATTTATTGGTACAATAACAGGATATGGTCCTGATTGTGATGGATGTATAGGTATAACATCATCTGGCTATGATGTTAGAAATACTATTTATTATAATGATAAAACATATAATAATGTTCGTGTTTTAGCAGCAGATAAATCTCTTCCTTTTGGAACAATTATAAAAGTAAGTAATTTAAAAGATTATAATGATTTTATAGGTATTGTTCTTGACAGAGGAAGTGCTATATCTTTTGATGGCTTTTCACAAATAGATTTATTATTTGAAAGTGAAGATTATTCATATAACTTTGGAAGAAAAGAAAATGTTATTTTTGAAATATTGCGTTTAGGATATTGAATTTAAATATTTTTTAAGATATAATAAAAAGTACTTGAAATGAGGAAGTTATATGGAAGAAGAAATACTAAAATTAAAAAAGACAATAAAAAGTAATACTAAATTTAGTATTATTTGTATATCATTTATAGAAATAATGTTAATTGTATTGCCACTTTTATTTAATAAAGCTTTGCCTAATGTAACGGGAAATGTGGATAATTTATTTTTTATAAAGAATTATTTTCTAAAATTTTTTCCTTTTTTATCAGTAGGGCTTAATTCTTATTCAATAAAATTACTTTTTGATAATAAAAAATTAAATAAGGAAGTAGTAAATTTAGAAGTATTAGATAAAAAACAAAAGATTGAAGAAGAAATGAAACAAGAAGTTAAAAAAAGTATGATGTATGAAGAAACAAGGGAAGTTAATGATGATTTAGAATTTTTAAAATATTTATATAAAACAGATACAGATTTATACATAATGCTTTTACAAGATAATTATTTAGAAAGTGCTTTAAAAGAAAAAGGTTATGATGATGTTACAATAAAGGATTTCGTTAATTATGTAAAAGACGATATTAATGGTGTTAAACCTCTTGTTAGAGTTAAGTAAGAAGTAAAGTTTCTTACTTTTTCTTTTCTTTTTTTTAAATAAAATTTATAATTAATATGAAGGGAAGAGTTTTATGAACGAACAAATAATAAAAGATATAGCAAATAATTTAAATATAAAAGTTTTTCAAGTAGAAAATACATTAAAATTACTTGAAGAAGGAAGTACAATACCATTTATAGCAAGATATAGAAAAGAAGCTACAAGTGGTCTTGATGAAAAAAAGATAAAGGAAATAAGTGATGTTTATAAATATCAAGTTAATTTGTTAAAAAGAAAAGAGGATGTTATAAGATTAATTGATGAAAAAAATCTTTTAACGGAAGAATTAAAGAATAAAATATTATCTTGTACTAAATTAGTTGATATTGAAGATTTATATAGACCATATAAGGAAAAGAAAAAAACTAAAGCAACAGATGCGATTAATAATGGATTAGAAGCTCTTGCTAAGATTATTATGAGTTTTCCTAATAAAAGTTTGGAAGAAATAATAAATAATTATACTTCATGTAAAGTAACAACATATAATGAAAAATATGAAGGGGTTATGTATATAATTGCAGAATGGATTAGTGATAATGCAAATTATAGAAAATATATTAGAAATTATATTTTTAATAATGGATTTATTGTATCTAAAGTAAAAAAAGATAGAAAAGATGAGTATAAAACTTATGAAATGTATTATGATTATAATGAAAGAATAAAATATATAAAAAGTCATAGGGTATTAGCACTTAATAGGGGTGAAGAAGAAAAGGTTTTAAATGTTAAATTAACTACTGATGATGATAAAATAATATCTTATTTAGAAAACAAAATAATAAAATATGATTATCCATGTAGTAGTCTTATAAAAGATGCGATAAAAGATAGTTATAAAAGGCTTATTTTTCCAAGTATTGAAAGAGAAATAAGAAGTGATTTAACTATTTTAGCAAATAAAGTTGCGATTGATAATTTTTCTTCAAATGTTTCTAATTTACTTTTAACACCACCAATGAAAGAAATAAGGGTATTAGGATTTGATCCTGCTTTTAGAACAGGTTGTAAACTTGCAGTATTAGATAAAAATGGAAGTGTTTTAAGTATAGATAAAATATATCCTCATGAACCACATAATAAGATTAAAGAAAGTGAAATAAGAATTGTAGAACTTGTAAATAAATATAATATTGATGTTATTGCCATAGGCAATGGAACAGCGTCTAGAGAAAGTGAAAGATTTATTGCTAATACTATAAAAAATAATAGTTTAAATTGCAAATATGTAATTGTAAGTGAAGCAGGAGCAAGTGTATATTCTGCAAGCGACTTAGCTATAAAAGAATTTCCTAATTTAGATGTTGCAGAAAGAAGTGCAATTTCAATAGGTAGAAGATTACAAGATCCATTATCTGAACTTGTAAAAATAGATCCTAAAAGTATAGGGGTAGGATTATATCAACACGATTTAAAACAAAAAGAATTAGATGAGGCATTAGATTTTGCAGTTGGTTCAGTTGTTAATAGTGTAGGAGTAAATATAAATACAGCATCACCATCATTATTAAAATATATTTCAGGTTTAAATTCTAAAACAATTGCTAGTATTATAAAAGAAAAAGAAAGAATAAATAAATTTACTTCAAGAATGGAACTTAAAAAAGTATTAAGTGATAAAGTATTCGAACAATCAATTGGATTTATTAGGATAAATGATGCTTCAAATGTTTTAGATAGAACAAAAATACATCCTGAAAGTTATGAAAAAACATATAGCTTACTTAAATATTTAAATCTATCTTTAGAAGATATTGGAACACCTAAGATAAAAGAAGTGTTAAAAAATATAAACGTAGAAAGCCTTGAAAAAGAGTTAAAAATAGATAAATGGACTTTGGAAGATATTATATCTTGCTTAAAAGAACCTTTAAGAGATCCAAGAGAAGATTATAGTGCCCCTGTTTTAAAAGAAGATATTTTAACAATTGATGATTTAAAAGTAGGAATGAAGTTACAAGGTGTTGTTAGAAATGTTGTTGATTTTGGAGCATTTATTGATATAGGATTACATAATGATGGATTAGTTCATATATCAGAAATAACTTCTAAATATATAAAACATCCAAGTGAAGTATTAACGGTTGGTGATATAGTAGATTGTTATGTAAAAGAAATATTTAAAGAAAAGGAAAAAGTAGCACTTACATTAAAAGAAATGTAATTTAATCTTACATTAAGTAAAATTAAATCTTTCTTTTTTTAAAATTTTTTGGTATAATTTACTGCGTAAGGAAGTGAATATTATGTTCGTAGATGAAGTTAATATAAATGTAGTTGCAGGAACAGGTGGAGATGGATGCACTGCTTTTAGAAGAGAAAAATACGTGCCACTTGGAGGACCTTATGGAGGAAATGGTGGTAGAGGATCAAATATTATTTTCAAAGCAGATGAAGGGCTTCGTACTTTAATTGATTTAAGATATAATAAAATAATTAAAGGAGAACGTGGTGAAAATGGTATGGGTAAGAACTGTAATGGTAAAGGTGCTAAAGATATTATAATAAAAGTTCCAACAGGTACAGTTGTTACTGATATGGATACAAACCTTGTTATTTGTGATTTAAAAGAAAATGGTGAAGAATGTATCGTAGCTAAAGGAGGACGTGGAGGTCGTGGAAATACTGCTTTTAAAACCGCTAGTAATCCTGCACCTAATTTTAGTGAAAAAGGAGAACCAGGCGAAGAAAGATATTTAAAAGTTGAACTTAAATTACTTGCAGATGTTGGTTTAGTAGGAATGCCAAGTGTTGGTAAAAGTACAATTCTTTCTAAAATATCACGTTCAAAACCTAAAATTGCGGCATATCACTTTACAACATTAAATCCAAATTTAGGAGTTGTTAAAACAAGTGATAATAGAAGTTTTGTAGTTGCAGATCTTCCAGGTTTAATCGAAGGTGCATCTTTAGGAGAAGGACTTGGAGATAAGTTTTTAAAACATATTGAAAGAACAAGAGTCATAGCTCATGTTATTGATATGAGTGGGTATGAAGGAAGAAATCCATATGATGATTATATAAAAATTAAAAAAGAATTAAATGACTTTGATTCTAAATTATTAAAAAAAGAACAATTAATTATCGCTAATAAAATGGATATGGAAAATGCTAAAGAAAACTTAAAAGAATTTAAAAAGAAATTAAAAGAAGATATAAAAGTATTTGAAATAAGTGCCATTAATGAAGAAGGCTTAGATAAAGTATTATTATATATGGCTGATCTACTTGATAAAGAAATTATTAAAGATGACTTTGAAGATGATTTATATGAAGATTATGTATTATATACATTTAAAAAGGAAAATCCATTTACAATAGTAAAAGAAAAAGATTGCTTTGTTATAAAAGGAGATACAATTGAAAAATTATTTAGAATGACTAAATTTAATACAGATGAATCAATTCTTCGTTTTGCTAAAAAGTTAACTCGTATGGGAGTTGATGAAGAATTAGAAAAAATGGGAGCAGTTCAAGGAGATAAGGTAAGAATACTTGATTTTGAATTCGAATATAGAAATTAAAAAAACCTAGTTAATTTTAACTAGGCTTTATTTATTCTATAAAAATTTATACTTGGAATATTATTGAATCTTATGTTAAATATACTTTCACCAAGACCATTTGAAATATAAATGTCTGTATTATTAATTTTATAGTAAGGTGCATAATATTTTTTTGCACCATCAGGAAGAAAAATAGGTCTAACAAATGGTATTTTTACTTGCCCGTTATGTGAATGACCTCCAAGTATTACATCAATATTATAATCATTTATAAAATAATCGATATAATCTGTTTCATGTAATAAAACTATTTTTAAATTAGAAGAATTAAAACTATTATCTTTAAGTCCTTCGATATTAGGACTTCCATATGTTATATTATCAAATCCATATATTCCAATTGTAGAACCTTCTTTTCCATAGATAATATCATTTTTATTAACAAGTAGATTAAAATTAGAATTATAATATATATTACTAAGTTCATTATAATTATAATCATGATTACCTATAATACTATATTTACCTAAAGAAGCATTTATATCTTTTAAAGCATTTGTTAAAACATCTATTTCTTTTTTAGTATACTTTTCGGTATATCTTAGATCAAGTAAATCACCTGTAAATACAACAATATCAGGTTTAAGTTCATTAATTTTAGTAATGACTTTTTTAATATTTTTACTATTAATACTACTTCCATAGTGTAAATCACTAAAATGAACTATTTTAATACCATGTAAATCTTCTTTTATATTATTATTTAAAATAACTTTTTCATTTACTATTATAAAATTTGGTTCAATAAAGCAAGAATATATAAAAAATATTAATGTAATACCTAATAAAAAACTTAATAATTTCTTATTTCTTTTTTTTCTTAATTCCTTTTTTTCTAATCTATTTTCTTTTTTAATTTCTTTTTCAATCTTTTTACTTCTTTCTAACCTTGATATCATATTTATCCTCCAATTATAAGCATTAATAAATAATTTATTACAATAATTGTGTTATGCACCATATGAAATGTCATAGGTACAAATATATTATTTGTTTTGTAATACATATAAGCAAAAACACATCCTAAAGAACTGTAAGGTATTAAAAATACTAATTCAACTAAATTACTAGCAGACAAAAGATGCATAGAACCAAATATTAATCCACTTAAAAGAATATACAGTACTTTATTATTAAAACAATTTCTTAATGACTTTCTAAATACCATTTCTTCAGTAAATGGAGCATATATACAAGATGAAAAAATCATATAAATAGGCATAATATTAATATATTCTCTTATTAATGTTTCATTAGTGGAATTCCCTTCAACAAAGAAAGATATTATAATATTAGATATAATCATTATAAGAAGACCTATAACATAATATTTAAAATTATCTTTTATATAAGATTTAAAATTAAATTTTAAATCTTTAAGATTTTCTTTAATACTTTTACTATAAAATATAAATAGCATAATCATAAGTGATAAATTTATTAAAAACATAATTGCTATTTTTAAATTATTTGGTAATACTTTTATATTAACTCCTAATTTAGTAAGTATTATAATTATAATATCACTATATAATAAATATAGTAAAAATATTAATATAAATTTTATTATTTCTTTTATTTTTATTTTCATAAATATTTCCCTTCATTTTCTCTATAGTAATAATATCATAAAAAAATGATGTTGAAAAGTATTAATAAAATTATTGCTTTGTGACTTTTATTAATCTTGTAAAATATTATAAACATTTACTTTTTAAGTAATTTATGATATTTTTATTATGTACTAAATTAGAAAGGAACTTAATTATGAGTTTATTTTATCCAAATATTTATCAAAAAAATATATTAAGTATAGATTATAAAAAATTAAAAGAAAAGGGAATAATGCTTTTAATATATGATTTAGATAATACTATTATTTCATATGAAACAAACATACTTGATAAAGAAATAATTGATTTATTTAAAGAATTAAAAAAATCTTTTCAAATTGTTGTTTTATCTAATACAACTAATTCTAATAAGATTAAAAATATATGTAATACTTTAAATATAGAGTATATAAAATTTGCGTGTAAGCCATTTTTTTTAGGATTTTACAAAATAAAAAGAAAATATAATGTTTCATATAATAAAATGTGTATGATTGGAGATCAATTTTTAACAGATATATATGGTTCTAATAAATTAGGACTTACTTCTTGTTTAATAGATAAAATTAGTAATGTTGAGGGAAATTATACAAAATTCAAAAGAAAAATAGAAAAAAGAATAATAAAAAGTTTATATAAAAAATATAACTTTGAAAGAGGTAAATATTATGATTAAAAAATGTATTGGATGTGGTGCAATTCTTCAAGATAATAACCCTTTAATCGAAGGGTATACAACTGTTTTAACAAATGATTTATGTAAAAGATGTTTTCGGATGAAAAATTATGGTGAATATGAGTTTGTTACAAAAGATAATTTAGAATATGTAAAAATATTAAATAATATAAAAAATAAATCATGTTTAGTTTTATATATTGTAGATTTACTTGCTATTCCTAAAGATATAACTAAAATTAAAGAATATGTAGGAAATAATGAAATAATATTAATTTTAAATAAAAAAGATGTTTTGCCATATAAAATAAAGGACGAAAAATTAATTAGTTATTTCAAAAATTATAATATTTTTAAAGATATCATTGTAATAAGTGCTAATAAAAACTATAATTTAGATTTATTATATTCTAAAATTAATAAACCTCTTGTATATGTTGTAGGGAATACTAATGCAGGTAAATCAACTTTAATAAATAAACTTATTAAAAATTACTCAATTG
Organism: Mycoplasma sp. CAG:611; assembly: GCA_000434175.1. Lineage (GTDB taxonomy): Bacteria > Bacillota_I > Bacilli_A > RF39 > UBA660 > CAG-611. The sequence goes on along the minus strand of HF999792.1, from coordinate 15,489 downwards.
ATAAAGAACCAAGTATTACAATATCGCCAATGCCATCAACTACACTAAATGAAATAGAAATAAATTTAAATAAATTTACTTTAATAGATACACCTGGTCTTGTAGATAATGGTAATGTTCTTAATTATGTAAAAGAAGAAATGGTAAAAAAACTTATTCCAAAACAAGAAATAAAAACAAGAACATATCAGTTAAAACATAAAGAATCTTTAATTGTTGATACTTTATTTAGACTTGATTATTTAAATGATTTTAAAAATAGTTTTACTTTCTTTATTTCTAATGATATTGATATTAAAAAAATTAGTTCAAAGAAAAATCTTGAATTAAAAGATAAACACATAAAGAAAATAAAGGTAGGTATAAGGGAAGATATATGTATAAATGGTCTAGGTTTTATAAAAGTAATAGATCCATGTGAGGTTAATATTTATATTGATAAAGATATTGATGTGTATACAAGAAAATCCTTAATATAAAACACTTTAAAAATAAAATTTAAAGTGTTTTTTTAATTAGAATTATTCTATATAATGAGTTTTAATTATGCCATAAGTATTAGTCGTGGGGTCTAAAAACAGCATATTTTTTAAAGGAAAATAAGTAAATAATGTAAATACTATATATACTAAAGGTATAATATAAACCGAATATTTATTAATTTTACTATTAATTTTTTTATTTTGTATTTTATACATTAAATAATTAGATATAAGAATTGTTATAAAATAAAGTATTAAAGTAACAACAAGTTTTTCTCCAAATAATAAATATATAGGTATATAAATAATTAAAAAGATAACAATATTAAATAAACTTGCAATGACAAAAGAAGATATTAAGTTATTTTCATGTTTTTTATTAAATAATATTTTTATAAGTAAATAAAACATATAAGAAGTGAAAATCATTTTCATATGTTCAAAGATAGATTCATTAACAGGAACAATAATGCTTGTTAAAAAACATGGTAAGTAGTTATATAATGAATGAAATAAAGTACTTAAAATAAAAATAATAAAAGAAGATAAAATAATTTTTTTATACATAAAACGTCCTCCTTATAAATATTATGCATAACAAGTTGAAAAAATATACAAAATATGCTATAATATCGAGCACAAAAGGGTGAATGATATGTTAAATAAGGATTTAGAAATAATAAAGAAAAAATATGGTGAAAACATGATGAAGTTATGCCGCGAACTTTTTCCAAGTATTCTTGAAGAAGAGGGTGTTTTATCTAAAATAATTCTTTCTAACTTTTATCCAAATCATAATTTATATGATGATATTATAGATAATAAATTAGAAAATAATTTTAAAAATTATATTTATAATATGATAGATGTTTCTAAAAAACAAGAAAAAATAAATAAAACGCCAGAAGAATTATTTGAAGAAAAAGGTTATATTTTAAAAGAATGTTTAACAAAAGATGAAATACGAGAGTATAAAAAATATTACAAAAAAGAAGAAGAACTTTGTACATTTAGAGGTAATAGACTTAATTCATGTAGAGTTTTCTTTGCTGTTAAAAAAGATGTATCTGATATTAAAAGAGAAGATTTTAAGGAACCAAAAAGACAGGATTTATATGGAACTTCTGTTATAAGTATTCAGTTTACTAAAGATGGAACAAATACTTTGTCTATTAAAAATAGATATAATCATAGTGTTGTTAATCCTGATGCAACTTTTTCTAATAACTTAGATAATATTAAAGAAGGATTAACTTATGCTTTTGAAAAATATTATGGAATAATTCAAAAATATAAAAGTAACAACTTTGAAATACCTAATTATGTAAGAGCAAATGATGGTAAACTTTATAAATATAATTATGAAATAAATAATATTTATTATTGTCCTAATAATATATTGATTGAAAACTTTAGACCAAGACAACTTGAAAAAGAAAAGTATGTACTTATGGATTATTATTTACTTGATTTAGTAAATAAAACTTTAAAAAGATATGGACGTAGTAAAGATTCTTTCATAGATTCTCTTTCACTTGTTGATAAAATTGAAGTAATTAATAATCATGATAAAAAGACAGTTAAACTACTTCATAAAAATAAAAACGAAACAATTATTGTTTTAGACAAATATAATAGAATAATAGGTTTAGCTAGTAATGATATTGAAAAAATTGAAGATGATTTTTTATTTCACAATAGAGTTTTAAAGTGTATTGAACTTCCAAATTTAGAAAAGGTTGGTATGAATTTTTTAGATTATAATAAAGATTTAACAGAAATAAGTTTTCCTTCTTTAAAAGAGGTTGACAGTAGATTTATTTCTTATAATTCTAATATAAGTAAATTAAATCTTCCTAATTTAACTAAAACAGGTTCATGTTTTTTAGAAAGTAATGAAAAACTTGAAGAATTAAATCTTCCAAGTTTAAGATATACAGGAAATGATTTTTTAAGAAAAAATAGAATAATTAACAAAGTTTATATGCCTAATCTTTTTATGGTAGGGAATGATTTTCTAGCATGTAATAAAACTTTAAAGGAGTTAAGTTTACCTTTATTAGAATATGCTGATGAAAGCTTTTTATGTTATAACAATGGTATTAGAAAATTAGAATTACCAGTTTTAAAAGAAGCAGGAAAATTTTTCTTGATGGGTAATGGAAATTTACTTAAGCTAAATTTACCAGTATTAAAAGAAATAAAAGATTATTTTTTAGCTTATAATAGTAAAGTTATTTTAAATATGCCAAATTTAAGAATAATAAGTGATAAACAATCTTCACATATTAAATTTATGATATATTGTAATAAAATGTGTAATTATGCTAGAAAAACATCTAAAATAAGGAAATTAGTAAAAAAATAATATAAAATTTGTTGAATTTTATTCAAATATAATGTATAATTTAAAGAGCAATTGACTTAATTGTCAAATATTAAAGAAAGTTTAAGAGGTGAAATTTATGGCAAAATTAGAAAATAGACAAAGAAAAACACTTACATGTACTGAATGTAAATCACAAAATTATCGTACAGAAAAAAATGTAAAAAAGACTACTGATCGTTTAGAATTAAACAAATATTGCCCAAAATGTAAAAAGCATACAGCTCATAAAGAAGAAAAATAATAATTAAAAAGGATTTGATAATATGATTAATGTAAATGATTTTAAAACTGGAATGACTATTAAATATGAAGGCAATTTATTTATGGTTATTGAATTCCAACATGTTAAGCCTGGGAAAGGGGCAGCATTTGTTAGAACAAAATTAAAAAATTTAAGAACAGGTGCTACAATTGAAATAACATTTAACTCTGCAACTAAAGTAGAATTAGCAAGAATTGAAAAAAAACCAATGCAATTTTTATATGCAAATGGTGATGATTATGTATTCATGAATATGAATGACTATTCACAAGTTGAATTAAACGCTAAAGTTCTTGGTGATGATACTAAATTTCTAAAAGAAAACTTAGATGTAGATATTGCTTTTTATGAAGGTGAAATGCTAGGACTTTATCTTCCTGATAAAATAGAAATGGAAGTTGTTAAAACAGAACCTGGAGTAAAAGGTAATACACAAAGTAGTGCAATGAAAGATGCAACACTTGAAACTGGTATGGTTATAAGAATTCCTTTATTTGTAAATGAAGGCGAAAAAGTAATTGTATCAACAAAAGATGGAAAATATGTATCAAGAGCATAATTGCTCTTTTTTCTTTTATAAAAAATGTGATATAATGTATTTATATATTAAGGAGAAATTTTTATGAAGTTAGTAAAAATAATAGAAAAATTAAAAGAACAAGGTTTACTTGTAAGTTATGAAGGAAATTTAGATATAGAAATCGAAAATGTATGTTATGATTCAAGAAAAATTGATAAAAATTGTATCTTTGTTGTTAAAGGATTAAATTTTAAAAAAGAATATTTAACATCATCAATAAATGAAGGTGTTTTAGCATATATTTCTAAAGAAGATTTAAATATTGATATTCCTAAAGTTATTGTAAAAGATGAATTAAAAGCAATGGCAATAGCTAGTGAACTTGTATATGATGATAAAAATTCTAAATTAACTCTTTTAGGTATAACAGGTACTAAAGGAAAAACAACTGCAGTTAGTTTTTTACATAATATTTTAGATTATGAAGCAAAACAAAAAACAGGATTTTGGACTACAATAGATCATTTTACAGGTAAAACTTATGGAGCAAGTCATAATACAACACCTGAAATAGTAGATTTATATAAAATAATAAGAGATTGTAAAAATGAAAATATTCCATATTTAACATTTGAAGTATCATCTCAAGCTAAGAAATTAGATAGAATTTATGGTCTTAATTTTGATATAGGGGGTATAACTAATATTAGTTATGACCATGTTTCACCATTAGAACATAAGGATTTTGAAGAATATTTTAATTGCAAATTAGGCTTTTTGAAACAATGTAAAACAGTATTTTTATATAAAAATATTGAAATGTATGATAGATTTGCCTATGAATTAAAGGATAAAAAAATTTATACTTTTGGTGATGATTCTTCTTGTGATTTTTATTATTCTAATATTAGAAAAGATGAAACAGGAACAATTTTTAGTGTAACTGATAATATAAATAATGTAACAAGAGATTATAAAATAACTATCGCAGGAGAATTTAACTGTATTAATGCTTGTTTAGTAATAGGTATTTGTTCTATTTTAAATATTAGTTATGAAAGTATTTTAAAAGGACTTTTAAAAACAAAAGTTATTGGAAGAATGAGTATATATAAGGGTAAATGTACTTTAATTGTAGACTATGCTCATAATAAAATAAGTGTTGACGCTTTAATGAAAGCTTTAAAGAAAGACTATCCTAATTCTAAAATTAGACTTGTATTTGGTTGCCCTGGTGATAGAGGAGTTAACAGAAGAAAAGATGTTGGTATTTTAGCAGGTATGTATGCAGATTATATTTATTTAACTGCAGAAGATCCGCAAACTAAAAAAATTAGTGATATATGTGATGAAATAATTTCATATATAAAGCCATTCAATAAACCATATGAAGTAATTGAAGATAGAGAACTTGCCATTAAAAAAGCTTATGATGATGCTTCTAATGATGATGTTATTGCTGTTATTGGTAAGGGAGATGAAACATATCAAATTGTTAATGGGGAGTATGTCTATTATAAATCGGATGTAAAAGTAGCTGAAGAATTAACAAAAAATACTGTTAATGTATAAGGGGGAAATTATGTTAAAATTAAGTTTAGATGAAATAGTAAAAGCAACCAAAGGAAAGCTTTTATTAAATAATAATAAAGAAGTTGAATATATATCAACATCAAGTAAAGATATAAAAGAAAATACATTATTTATTCCTATAAAAGGAGAAAAATATGATGGACATGCTTTTTTAGAAGATGCTTATAATAATGGATGTAGAATATTTATAATAGATAAAAATCATGAATTTTATAAAAAAGATATATCTTTGATTGAAGTTAATGATACATTATTAGCATTAGGAAGTCTTGCTAGATTTTATTTAGATAAATTTAATGTAGACTTAATCGGAGTAACAGGAAGTGTGGGTAAAACATCAACAAGAGATATAATCTATAGTGTTTTAAATGAAAAATATAAAACACTTAAAAATGAACTTAATTATAATAATGAAATAGGTATTCCTAAAACTTTATTTAATTTAGATTATTCTTATGAAAAAGCTGTTATTGAAATGGGAATTGATAAAAAAGGTGATATTTCTTATTTTAAAACTATCGCACCATTAAAACACGCAGTTATATCTAATATAGGATTAAGTCATATTGCAAATTTTAAAAATCAAGAAGGTATTTTTCATGCTAAAATGGAAATAGCAAAAGACTTTAATAAAGAAAATACCCTAATAGTAAATGGTGATGATAATTTTTTAAAAACATTAAAAGATAAAAAGCTTCCATACAATTTATTAACTTATGGTTTTGATAAAGATAATACAATTTATTGTGTTTCTTATGAAATAGTAAATGGTAAAATTAATTTTAAAGTTAATTTTAAAAATAAAGTATATGATTATACAATTCCAAGTATAGCAAAACATAATATTTATAATGCTATGTCTGCTATCCTTATAGGAAATCTTTATAATTTAACTTATGAGGAAATAAAAAAAGGTTTAGAAAGTGTTTCATTTACTGAAGGTAGATTAACTATTATAAATAAAAAAGATATAACAATTATAAATGATTGTTATAACGCTAGTTTAGATTCAATTAAATCAGCATTAAATGTTTTAAGTACTTTTAAAACAAGAAAAGTAGCAATACTTGGTGATGTTCTTGAAACTGGTAGTTATGAAGAAGAAATACATAAAAATATTGGTAAAAGTATAATAGGTAATACTGATATATTAATTCTTGTAGGGGATTCAATAAAATACACTTATGATGAAGTTATAAAAAATAACTTTAATAAAGATAATATTTATGTTTTTAATACATATGAAGATGTTATTAAAAATATAGATAACATTATAAAAAAAGGCGATACAATTCTTCTTAAAGCATCACATGGTATAAAATTATCAAATGTTGTGGAGTATTTAGATAAAACTTATGAAAATTAATTATGATTTAGTTTTAGAAGAAACTTTAAAATCGTTAGATAGTAAAAAAACACTACTTATTCATTCTTGCTGTGGACCTTGTAGTAGTTATGTTTTAAATTATTTAAAAGATTACTTTGATATAACAATAGTTTACTATAATCCTAATATATATCCTAAAGAAGAATATGATAAAAGATATAGTGAACAAAAAAGAATAATTAAAGAAATGTTTAATAATGAAATAAAAATACTTGAATGTGATTATGAAAATGAAGAATTTGATAAAGTGGCTAAAGGATATGAAAATTTTCCTGAAGGTGGGATAAGATGTACAAAATGTTTTAATTTAAGATTAGAAAAAACAGCCAAACTTGCTAAAAGAAATAATTTTGATTATTTTACAACAACTCTTTCTGTTAGTCCTTATAAAAATAGTGTTATTTTAAATGATTTAGGTAAAACATTAGAGGAAAAATATAATGTTAAATATCTATACGCCGATTTTAAGAAAAAAGATGGATATAAAAAATCAATTGAATATTCAAAAAAATATAATTTATATCGACAACATTACTGTGGTTGTAAATATAGCTTAGAAGAAAGTTTAGAAAAACAAATATAGTTTAATGTAACTGAATTTATAAAACAAAAAAAGGAAACGTTATTTTGCTTCCTTTTTTGTTGTTCTTTTTTTAGAAGTAGTTTTCTTTACTTTAGGTTTTTCTATTTCTATTTCTAATTCTAATTCTTTTTTATTGCTTTTTATAACAGAATCTACTAAATATGTAAAACATAAAGTGTAGAATATAACCATAACTATACCCATGATAAATTGATTTATGAATTTTACAAAACTATCTCCAAGAGATAATACACCAATATTAGATAGCATTATAAATAAGAATGAATCTATTGTTATAGCAATTACACCTGAAATTAAAAATTTAAATCCTTTATATCCTTCAAGATAATAATATATTTTTAAATTTAAAAATTGTGAAGCATAGAAAGCAAGTATTGATGCAAAAATTAATTTAAAATCAATATTAAAGATTTTATCTAATCCGTCATATGATCCATATATAGGAATACAAGATGTAATTGTAAGCATTATTGCCATGAAGATAAGGGCAAATACAGCATAATTAAACATCATAAATGTTTTTTCTTTGCCATATCTTTCTGCAAATAGTGTTGCAATAAAATAAGTCATTGGATAAAATAAAATACTTGCTGTAACAGCTAATTTACCAACTTTAATTGTTCTACATGCAAGAATAATTGATGTTGTAAAACAAATAATAAATATAATCATTGTTAAAAAATAATAAAAATTCTTTTCCCTTTTCATACTTTTGTCCTCCTAGTATAAATTATAAAGGTAAATTTAAAGAAAAACAAGCATAATAAGAAATTTTATGATAAAATAATAAAAGATGGAAAAGGTGATTTAGATATGAAAAGAGAAAACATAAGAAATTTTTCAATTATTGCACATATAGACCATGGTAAATCTACAATTGCTGATCGTATTTTAGAACTTACAAATGCAGTAGAAAAAAGAGATATGAAAAGTCAACTTTTAGATTCAATGGAACTTGAAAGAGAGCGTGGAATAACAATTAAACTTAATGCCGTTAGTTTAAATTATAATTATAAAGGGGAAGATTATTTGCTTAATTTAATTGATACTCCAGGACATGTTGATTTTACTTATGAAGTATCACGTTCTTTAGCAGCATGTGAAGGAGCAATTTTAGTTGTTGATGCAACGCAAGGTATTGAAGCTCAAACTTTTGCTAACCTTTATCTTGCTATGGATAATGATTTAACAATAATACCTATTATTAATAAAATTGACTTACCAAATGCAGAAGTTGATAGAGTAAAAAAAGAAATAATAGATACTTTAGGTTTTAATGAAGATGATATTATTTTATGCAGTGCTAAAGAAGGAATAGGTATAAAAGAATTAGTAGAAAAAGTTATTGAGGTTGTACCATGTCCTAGAAAAAATGAAACAGATAAATTACAAGCATTAATTTTTGACTCTCATTTTGACCCTTATTTAGGAGTTGTTCTTGCAGTAAGAATATTTTCTGGAACTTTAAAAAAGGGTGATACAATTAAAATGTTGAAAACAAATGCTAGTTATGAAGTGGTAAATGTTGGTATTCATACTCCTAAAGAAAAAATGTGTGATATTTTAACTGAAGGGGAAGTAGGATTTATTACTGCTAGTATTAAAAGTATTAGTGATGTAAGAGTAGGAGATACGATAACTTTACAAAAAGATCCATGTGCTGAAGCGTTAAAAGGATATAAAGAAATAAAACCATTTGTTTACTGTGGTATATATCCAATTGATTCTAAAAAGTATGATGATTTAAAGGAAGCTTTAGAAAAATTAAAATTAAGTGATGCTTCTTTAGAATATACTCCTGAAACATCAAAAGCTTTAGGATTTGGTTTTAGATGTGGTTTTTTAGGCCTTCTTCATTTAGATATAATAAAAGAAAGAATAGAAAGAGAATTTAAAATTGATATAATTGCAACATCTCCAAGTGTTATTTATGAAGTTATTTTAAATAATGGTAAAACTGAAATGATTGATAGTCCAAGTAAATTACCAGATAAAACATTAATAAAAGAAATAAAAGAGCCATTTATTAAAGCATCTATTTTTACACCAAGTACTTATATTGGTCAAGTAATGGAATTATGTCAAAATAAAAGAGGAATATATAAAGGATTAGATTATATAGATAAAACAAGAGTTAATATTCATTATGAACTTCCACTTGCAGAAATTGTTTATGACTTTTTTAATAAATTAAAAAGTGCTACTAAAGGATATGCTTCTTTTGATTATGAAGTTATTGGATATAAAACAAGTGATTTGGTAAAAGTTGATATTTTACTAAATGGCGAACTTGTTGATGCTTTAAGTATTATTACGCATAAAGATTTTAGTTATAATAGAGGTAAAATTATATGTGAAAATTTAAAAGAAATAATTCCAAGACAGTTATTTGAAGTTCCAATTCAAGCTGCAATTGGCTCAAAAATTATAGCAAGAGAAACAGTTAAACAAATGCGAAAAGATGTTCTTGCTAAATGTTATGGAGGGGATGTTTCAAGAAAAAGAAAACTTCTTGAAAAGCAAAAAGAAGGTAAAAAGAAAATGAAAACAATAGGAAGTGTTGAACTTCCAAGTGATGCTTTCTTAAGTATTTTAAAGGTGGATGATTAATATGGAAGAAAAAATTAAATACGAAGCAGAATATATTTTATATAGTAAAAATAAAACACTTGAAGAAATATCAGATGAACTAAATATATCAAAACGAACTTTACAAAATCATATAAATACATTATTACCTGAAATAGATAAAAAACTATATGAAAAAGTAAGAATAAAAATAGATGAAACATCTAAATTAAGAAATATTAAGGGAGGACAAACTAGTAAAAAACATTCTTCTTATACCCAAGAAGAAATTGAATATTTATGTAATGAATTTACTAAAGCTTTTAATAATAACAATAAAGAAGAAATAATGTCTTTAAGAGAGTTTGCAGAAAAATATAATATTCCTAAATCTACTTTATATGATATTTTAACAAAATATGTAACAGATAATGATTTATCAATGATAAAATCATTATTTGAATTTAATAAAAGGCATAAATAATGATAAAAAGTTGTTATATACATATTCCTTTTTGTAAAAATATTTGTAGTTATTGTGATTTTTGTAAAATGTATTATAATAAAGATTTTATAGATAAATATTTATTATCTTTAGAAAAAGAAATAAATTTATATTATAAAAATGATTTATTAAATACTCTTTACATTGGGGGAGGAACACCATCTTGTTTAGATGAAATATCTTTAAAAAAGTTATTTAAAATAATAAGTATATTTAAACTTAATAAAACTTATGAATTTACTTTTGAATGTAATATTGAAGACATTAATGAAAAATTATTAATATTTTTAAAAGAAAATAAAGTTAATCGTATAAGTATAGGACTTCAATCATTTAATAAAAAATATATAGAGTTTATGAATAGGAAATATTTAAATAAAAAAGAAATTACAGATAAAATAAATTTAGTAAAAAAATATTTTAATAATATAAATATAGATTTAATATATGGTATTAATAATGAAACATTAAAAGAATTACAAGAAGAAGTAGATAGCTTTATAAATTTAGATGTAAATCATATATCATTATATTCATTAATACTTGAAGATAATACAATTCTTAAAACAAAAAAATATAAAGAAATAGATGATGATTTAAATAGGAAAATGTATGATTACATTAGAAAAACATTAAAAAAGAATAATTATATTCATTATGAAATAAGTAATTTTAGTAAAAAAGGTTATATGTCTAAACATAATTTATGTTATTGGAATAATGATAATTATTATGGTTTTGGTCTAGGATCAAGTGGTTTTGTAGATAATATTAGATATACTAACACAAGAAGTCTTAATTCATATATAAATGGTAATTATAGATATATAAAAGAAAAAATAGATAAAAAAAGAAATATGGAATATGAAATGATTTTAAATTTAAGAAAGATAAAAGGAATATCTAAAAAAAATTTTTATAAAAAATATAACATAAATATAAAAGATGTATTTGATGTAAGTAAATTAAATGAAAATAAGTATTATTTTTATATTCCTAAAAAATATTTATTTGTTGAAAACTATATTTTATGTGATTTTATTTTAGATTAGAAAGAGGTTTATATGTTTGAAAGATTAGAACTTTTAATAGGTAAAGAAAATTTAAATAAAATAAAAACTAAACATATTTTAGTAATAGGTTTAGGGGGAGTAGGAAGTTATGTTGTAGAAAGTTTAATTAGAAGTGGTATTGAAAATATTACAATTGTAGATTTTGATAAAATAGATATTTCTAATTTAAATAGACAACTTATGACTAATTTAAATAATATAGGAAAATTAAAAACAGATGAAATAGAAAAAAGAATATTAATGATTAATAAAAATGTTAAAATAAAGAAAATATCAAAGTTTATAAATGAGGATAATTATTTAGAATTATTTAAAGAAAATATAGATTATTTAATTGATGCTGAAGATTCTACTAATACTAAAAAATTAATTATAAAAGAATGTTTAAAAAGAAAGATAAAGTTTATTACTTGTTGTGGTACAGGTAATAAATTAGATCCTTCTAAATTAGAAATAATAGATATAAGAAAAACTAGTTATGATCCTTTAGCTAAAAGTCTTAGAACCTGGGTAAACAAAGAAAAGATAAAAGGTAAAATTCTTTGTTGTTGTTCTAAAGAAATGCCTATAAAAGTAAATTCTAAAACAATTGGTTCAACTTCTTTTGTTCCAAGTAGTGCAGGGCTTTTAATAACTAGTTATGTAATTAAAGATATAATAAAATAAGGATTACTTGATATATTTATAGTAATCCTTTTCTAATATAAGTCTTGAATATAAATACTTTTCATACACAAGATTTTTTTTATCATTAAATTTATTATTTAATGCATTATATTTAATATTTTTAGTAATAAAACTTCTGTCATTAAAAATAACAATACCATCATTATTTGATAAAATATCACATCCTGTTAATAATCTTGAATCATAATTAAAGCCAAATAAATTATATAATGTAGGTAAGACATCTATATTTGATGAATAATTATCTATAATAACTGGTTTTTCTAAAGTAGAATTATAAATAACTAAAAAGTTTTTATGAATAAGACTATCATCATATTTTATATCTTTATTTAATTCTTCTAATTCATTTTTACTTAGACCATATGGAAAATGATCTGCTAGTAAAACAATAACGGTATCATCAAGCAAATTATCTTTTTTTAAGTTATTTATTAAATTTTCTAAAGCTTTATCAAGTTCAATATGAGTTGATATAAAACCTAAAACATTAGAACTATAATTTAAATCTTTTACTAAATTTATATTTTTCTTAACAATATCATTATTTGTTGTTTTATAGTTTAAATGGGTACTAACAGTCATATAATATGCTAAAAACTTATCATCATTTTTATAATCATTATAAGTTTCATTAAGCATTTCTAAATCACTTTCAGGCCAAATATTACAGTTTATTTTCTTTTCAAGACCATTTCCACATGCTGTATATTTTTCAAATCCTAAATTAGGATAAGTAATATCTCTATTATAAAAATTATAAGCATTATTATGATAAGCATATGTTTTATAATCATTTGTTTTAAACATTGCAGGAAGAGAATATTTCATATTATTATTACTTGATTTTATCATACTCCATGTTCCTTCAGTAGGAAGAAGTCCTGTAAGATTTGTATACTCGCCATCACTAGTACTAGCATAATAAATAGGAGTATAAAAGTTATTAAAAACAAAACCATTATGTGTAAGCATGTATAAAGTAGGGGTAATATCTTTTTTTATTGCATTGATATTAACAGATTCTCCTGTTATAAAGATAAGATTTTTATCTTTAAAAATACCCGTATATTTATTTTTTAAAGAAGGTTCTTTGTTTTTAAAATATTCATGCATTTTTATAATGTCATAATCTTTTTCATTATTAATTAAATCATCAAAATTAATATTAGTAACATTGTAATTGTTATCATTATTTATTTCATTAAAAACATTATTAGTTATTATTTTATCTTCAAAATTTATAAAATATCTATATATATCTAAACTAAATGTTTTAATTATTCCAAATGTTTTAGCAGAGTAAGTTGGATAATAAACATTATTATATAAATTATATTTTGAATAAATATCTTTACTATTTTTATCACTATTTATTATAAATAAGGCGAAGGTAAAACTTATTATAATTGAACATATATAATATAAAATAGTTTTTAATTTTAATTTTTCAAAATTAATTTTTTTATTAAAGATAATAAATAAAATAAAAGGAAGTAATAAAACAATTATATAAAAAGCATTATTTATAATACAAGCAAATATTGTATTAAAAAATCCCATTACTTGCTTAGCACCACTTAACATTGAAAGAAATGAAAAGAAAGAATTATAAAATTCATAATGAACTTCTTGACCTATTATAATTATAATAAAAGGTAGAAGTAGAATTATGTTAAGTATTTTATTAATTGTTATATTATTTGTAAGTCTTGATAAAATAGTAATAATACATGAAGAAATAATACTTGATGTTAAACAAAATAATATAAATATTAAACTACATTCATGAAATATAAAGATATTAAAGAATATTTGCATTAATAAAATAATTAAAAAATTATAAATAAATGAATCTTTTTTCATTAATTATTCTCCTTATATTTTTCTATTTTTTCATAAACTTCTTTTAAAGAAGTTTCATATTTAGAAGATGTTTTTGGAATATAATATTTAACTCCTACTAAATTACTAGGTAAGTATTCTTGTTTTACAAGTGATGATTTATAATTATGTGGATATAAATATCCAATGTAAGGACTTTTTAAATAACTTGGCATTTCTCCAACATCTTTTGTTTTTAAATCGTTTATAGCTTTATCAATAGCAAGATATGCTGTATTTGATTTTGGAGATAAACTCATTTCAATAACAATATTAGAAAGAATTATTTGGCATTCAGGAAGTCCAACTCTTTCACTTAAACTAATACATGCTTCAAGTTTAGGACCTAAGCTAGGGTTTGCAAGACCAATATCTTCATAACAAATAACAGAAAGTCTTCTAAAGATACTATCAATATCTTCTGATATTATAAGTCTTGCAAGATAGTGTAAAGAAGCATTAACATCACTTCCACGAATTGATTTTTGTAAGGCACTTAAATTATCATAATGATTAGAAGTATCAGCACCACTTACAAATACTTCTTTTGAATTTATACTTTTAATCGTATCTATAGTTACAATATGATCTTTATTAAAAAAGTATGAAACTTCAAGTAAATTATAAGCATATCTTAAATCATTTTTAGCTAAACTAGCAATATATTTTAAAGTATTATTATCTATTTTTATATCTTTTATATCTTCATATTTACAAGCTTTTTTAAGACCCTTTAAAATATCTTCTTCATTAAGAGGATTAAGTTTAAATATTTGACATCTGCTTCTAATCGCGGGATTAATTTTATGATATGGATTTGCTGTTGTCATACCAATTAAAGTAATTAAACCACTTTCAAGACATGGAAGAAGTAAATCTTGTTTATCTTTATTAAGTCTATGTATTTCATCCATGATTAAAATTATTCCATCATACATTTTAGCTTCTTCTACAACTATTTCAAAATCTTTCTTATTACTGTTAACAGCATTTAAAAAACGATATTTAAAACCTAAATCATTTACAATGGCATTTGCTATACTTGTTTTACCAATACCAGGTTCTCCATATAATATCATTGAGAATATTTTTTTGTTTTTAACCATATTTGAAATAATTTTATCTTTACCAATTAAATGTTCTTGTCCGATAACATCTTTTAAAGATTTTGGAGCTAGTTTAAGTGCAAGTGGTTTTTCCATATTAATCAATTCCTTTCAATATTTATTTTACTATAAATTTGAATTATTGAAAAGTGTAAAGAAAATTATTGACATGGGGGGGGTGTATTATATAATAACCTTATAAAGTTAATAGTTGATAAAATAAGGTTGTGATATAGTGAAAAAAATAATAAGCTTTTTAAAAACGGATGTTAAAATAATAAATAGTTACTTTTTATTTACAATTATTTTAATTATATTAGTATGTATAGGATATACAAGTTATGCATTATTTAGTTTTACAAAAACAAGTAATAATGTTATTGAAGGAACAGTAGGAGAATTAAAAAAAAGCGGAGCAGATACCCTTAT
>HF999791.1 GCA_000434175.1 Mycoplasma sp. CAG:611 | reverse complement strand
ATTATATTTTGTTTTTTCATATGTTTTTTTACTTCCTTTCTATTTTTAACTTTATAAGCTTATTATACAATATACCCCCCCCCAAGTCAATGTTTTTGTTAACATTTTTTAACAGAGTTAATGCAAACTTTTTATTTAACTGCTCGTTTTTTCCTTTTGGTGCATTTACTTTTGGATATATTCGGGGGGGTAAATATAAAAATAAATCAATAATTAGTTTTCTAACTTGTCTTGTCATTGATTTATTTTTTATTTAAAATATTATAATATACTCTCGTATCTTAGCTTGTGAAAGGAATATTTTTTATGAAAAATGCTAAGAAAAACAAACATCTTTCTTTTGAAGATAGATGTGTCATTGAAGAATTTTTAAACCATGGGTATAATTTTTCTCAAATCGCTAATCGTATTTCTAAATACAGAACTACTATTGCTAGAGATGTTAGAAATCATCGTTATTTAAGAACTACCAATTCTTGTAATAATCAACCTTGTTGTTTTGAAGATAAACCTCCTTATGTTTGCAATGGTTGTTCTAAATTTACTAGTTGTAAAAAAATTAGATATTCTTATTCTCACGATATTGCTTATAATGAATATAAACAAAATCTCATACTAAAATTAACACATAAAAATGATCTATTACGATCATTTTATTTTAATTAACTATTTTCAAGTGTTATTTGGGCATCTTTAATAACTATACTAGGATAACTTGCATCAGTTAAAGTTATATTTCTTTCTGGTGCATTTGGATTTTCTATTTCAACTGTTATATTTTGTTCATTCATTATAACTGATTTAACACTACCATCAAAAGTATGAGCACCATCACTAGATATTTGTTTATAATATATTACTGGACTATCTGTTTCATAATAAGGTACATTTTCAAATAAAGCATTTCCATCTTGATTAGTTGTTGCTTCTTTTCCTTGTGTTGTTCCTGTTTCATCTGTAATAATAAACTTAGCTCCCACTACTTGAATACCTGATACTTTTTCTCCTGTATCTGTAACATGAAGTGTTAAAGTTCCGTTTCCACTTACTGTAAAAGTATAATTATTAGTACCTTCCACTATTGATATTTCTTTAGGATTTAATGTTGATGCATCATATCCATTTGCTACTACTGTAGCCCTATAATTTCCATTAACAAGTTCTATACTTCCCTTTCCATTAGTTATTGGGATTGTGTGTCTTGCCATAATAATATTTCCCCTTTCTTTATTTTTATATTTTTATAATTTTTATCTATTAAAAGAATAGTAACATAATGTTTATTACTTTTTTGTTTGTTAATATTTATACAATATAATTCATTTTTTCTAGCTATTAATGGTACTTGTTTTGTATTTAATCCATTACAAACATATAAATGATATAAATTATTATTACATATTGGTACTTTTATATTTCCATAGTTATCTGTTATACCTGTAAAAACAATTTTATTACATATATCTTTTAAAACTATTTCACTTTTTCTATTTAATTTAATATAAATATAATCATTTTTCATAAATCACCCCACTAATATTCAATACTCCATATAACTGATGTTTTATAATCTTCATTTAAAAATAAATCTTTACTAGGAAAAAGCAATAAACCTTTATCTGTAGAAAAAGTTATATTACTTAATTCTACATTACTTCCAACATTTTCTTCTTCATAAACTAACTTTTTAATTGTTGATAGTTTAATAATTTCATTATTAAATTTTTTAAAAGCTAAAGAATCAATTAATACTTTACCCATTTGCTCTATCATAGGATTATTAAAACTTAAATATAATTTCCATTTAGTAGCATTAATCCTACTATCTACTATTGTTATGGTAGTACTATTTTGTTTAGGTAAAATAATTGGTGTTGTTGATATTTTATTAGTGCTAAATGGAATATTTCCAGTTACTTTCAAAAGTGTTATTTCACCATTAAAAGGTGTTGTTATTTTTCTTTCACTAAAACAACCATTAAAATAAATTGTTACCTTAACAATTTTATTATCTTCAATGGGACTATCTAAATTTATCTCAAATAAACCATTTTCATCAGAACTAGCAGTTAATATTTGATTATCGTATTCAATCTTAACATCTGCAAAAGAAATTGTGTGTCCTGAAAAAGTATTACTAGTATTATTAACTGGATGAATATTAGTTTTAATTCCACCTATTGTTAATATTTTCCTATCTTGGAAAGAAAAATTAGTTATATCCGGTAATTTATTTAATTCTTCTTTAGTTAAATTATGAGAAGTTACTGTTGTTATATCTTTAGTAAATGTTCCTTTTAAAGAAGTAAAATAATTATCTTTATACCAATATAAAGCTGGTTCATTATCGATTTTATAAGCATCAGTATAATTTAAAGCACTTATCCACATATTAATTCTATTAAATTTCAATGAAAATGAAACAGGATTATTAGTATATATTACATTAGCATTTTTTGTATATATATTTACATATTTAGGATTATCTAATATAAAATTTTGATTAGTTCCTTTAAAATATATATTATAATTATCCGTTGGTGTTGTCATAAAAGTATTAATTATTTCTAAACTTGCATTTTCTTTAACAATAAAATCTCCAAATACACTCCACATAGGAACTCTTTGATGATTATTTTCAATAAAAGTAAATTTTGCTTCTTCTTCAATTAATACATTTCTAGCACCATGAGTTGTTGTAATAGAAAAGCCATTACCTGTTGTTAATAAAAATTCTGCTCCATGTCCTACGATTAAATCTAATCTATTTGTCCCATTCATAAGTTCTTCTTTTGTTGTTATAGTTACTTTACTATTTGGCATTATTTTTAATGTTGATGGGATAACATCATTAAGAAAAATCACAGGCTTATCTACTGCACTACTATTAATTGAAGTAATACCTCCAATTAATACATTATTTGAATCACATGCTTTTTGAGCTAAAACATTATTAGTATCTTTAACTTCTATAACAGAATCAATAATTTTTGTTGTCCCATAATAATTTTGTGAAAGTTCAATACCAGTAAAGTTAACATTATTATATTCTACTACAACATTTGAATAATTAGGATGCGAAGGTACATAAATAACTCCATAACCACTTGATGAAATTATATTCATATTTTTTAATATAATTTCTTTATTTTTTGTACTTGCTTTTATAACATTTTCTTCTAAACTTTCAAGATTATTTGTATAAGTAGATTTAACATTATTATAGGTCCCATCTATAATAATCTTTGATTTATTAGGGTTTATAATAAAACCACTTGTAAGAGTTATATCATTTTCCAAATAAATATAGTCATAATTATTATCTTCACTTACTACTTGATTTAATTCATCACCTGTTGTTACAACTACCGTATTATTATCTATTACCTTAATATTATCACCTTCCTTTGTAATAATTTATGATAAAAATAAAAAACGAAATAATTAATTCATACAAAAAGAATAGGTTTTCTATTCTTAATGTATTTTTACTAAATTTAACATTGCATTGGTACTTCCATTAAACTTTATATTAACATTTTTAGATGACTTAGCATTTAAAGTTACAATATCATTTTCTTGTAATGAACAAATAGTTGACCCACTTATATTGTTAATAAATTGAGCATTAAATTCACTAGTGGCATTTGTGGCTGGTACTAGTATATCATTTGCTCTAATAGACATAGTAATAGAACACTCTTCATCTGTTGCTCCACATAGTAAATATGAAACTAAATATACTCCCGTTTCTTTAATTTTAATAGAATTATTATCTGGATATTCAGTAAAGAAAGCTACTCCTTTTTCAGGAAGTGGGATTACTGTATCCACGCCTTGGACTAAATTTACTTGCGTATCAGTCATTGAATATCTAATTCCATAAGAAGATACAAAGTCTTTTCCTGCTTGACCTGGTTCTCCTTTTTCTCCCTTTTCTCCTTTTGGTATTGAAAAAGCTAGATGATGAACCCAGTTTTCAAATGTATCCATAACAGTAGCAGGTTCACCTGGTTCAAGTGTTTCTGTTTCATCTATTGCAATATGTTCTGTTCTACCTATTTCCCCAGGAAGTCCTCTTGGACCAATTTCACCTTGTTCTCCTTTTTCTCCTTTTGGTATTTTAAAATCTAAAACAACATCAACTGGTGTTCCAACATTAATAACTTGTGCTTCTTCGCTTGACTTTATTGTTTCAACACTTCCAATTTGAATGGTTGATGGACCAGGTTCACCCTTATCTCCCTTTAGTCCTTGTGGCCCCATATCTCCTTTTTCTCCTTTTGGTCCGATTAACCCTTGTGGACCAATTTTTCCTTCAACCCCTTGTTCTCCCTTTGGTATTTTAAAATTTAAAACAACATCCTCACTTGTACCTACATTTTCTACCATTGCATTTTCATATGGTTCTACTGTTTCAACACTTCCAATTTGAATAGTTGATGGACCAGGTTCTCCCTTATCTCCTTTTTCGCCTTTTGGTCCTTTAATACAGCAATATCTTATATTATTACAATTATTCATAAAATTAATTCCTTTCTTTGTTTGTTATAATTTATGATAATAATTTTATTTTGTATAATTAATATATAAGAAAAAGAACTTAAAATAAATTCTTATCGATTCTATCAAAAGTTCTTTTTGGATTATCCATTAACATATCATATAACTTTTTATGATTTCTTAGTTCTTTAATTATATTTATTTCTTCAGTAGCTAACATTAAACCATACTTTTCGTCGTCTTCACTTACAACATAAGTATCATTACCTATTAAATATTCAAGTGGTGTATTTAGTACTTTAGAAAGTTGAATTAAATTTTTTGAACTTGGTTTTTTTAATCCTTTCTCCCAATTACAAACGCTAACCTTTGAAACATTAAGTTCTTTCCCCAATGCTTCTTGAGTTAAACCTGCCTCAATTCTTTTTTCTTTTATTCTCTTTGACAAAAACATACTACCTTTCATCACCTTTTTCTTTTATTTTCTTAATTATAAAAAATTAATAAGTAAATTTTGTTATAATTAACCGAAAGTTATATAGTGGTTATAAAAAAATTAGGATAAATCCTAATTAATATGCATATAAACCATGTATTTTTTGTCTTGTTTCTTCGTTAATGTCATCAATTATCCAAACATTATCTACTTTAGTTAAATTAAATTCAATAGTGTATTTTACTTTATCTTTTGCCTCTTTTAATTTAGATAATCTATAATCAATATATTTAGTTTGTGATACATTACCTGTTTCATCCTTAAATTCATCTGGTGAAGTCGTATAATATTTATCAGCTTCATTTGTTATTTTATAAAGATCATACACTTCAATTTCTACAGTTACTTTAGCTTTATCACCATCTACTGTTTCATCCTTTACTGTATAAACTAAATTTTGATATTGTCTTTTTAAAATATTTCTATAATCTTCTTTTTGTGTAGCAGTCATAATTGTATCTGCTTCAACAATTGTATCAAGTTGAGTTAATACTGTTTCATCAAGATTACGATAATTATCTAAATATCTTTCAACTTTTTTAGTTGGCGTATTTGATAAGGTACAACCTATAAGTAAAATGCTTGTTAAAAAAACTGAAAAGCCCAATATTATTTTTTTCATATAAAAATTCCTCCCAGTAATAATTTGGGAAGAATTATTTTTTTTATACATTAATTTTTAAAATTCACAATTTCCTGGAGTTCTTGGATATGGAATAACATCTCTTATATTTTCTACACCAGTTAAATAGATTAATAATCTTTCAAAGCCCATACCAAATCCTGAATGAATACAAGTGCCATATCTTCTTAAATTTAAATACCATTCTAATTCTTTTGTATTCATATTTAATTCTTTCATACGATTAAGTAGTTTTTCATAATTTTCTTCTCTTTGTGAACCACCCATTAATTCTCCTGCTCCAGGAACTTCAAGATCTACTGCTGCAACTGTCTTACCATCTTCATTTTGTTTCATATAAAATGCTTTAATATCTTTAGGCCAGTTTGTAATAAATACTGGACCATTAAAGTATTCTGTTATATATTTTTCATGTTCTTTAGCAATATCTTCTCCATATTCTGGAGTAAATTCAAAATCAACTTTACTATTTTTTAAAATTGTTATTACTTCTTCATGAGTAATTCTTGTAAATTTACTATTAACAAGTTTTGTTAATTTCTCTTTTAATGTTTTATCAACAAATTTATTTAAAAATTCTATTTCATCACTACATTTTTCTAAAACTGTTTTTACAATATATTTAAGCATATCTTCCATAATATCCATATTTTGTTCTAAATCACAAAATGCTATTTCAGGTTCAATCATCCAAAATTCATTAGCATGAGTTTTTGTATTAGAGTTTTCTGCTCTAAAAGTTGGACCAAAAGTATAAACTTTTTTAAATGCAGACATCCATGTTTCAGCTTGAAGTTGTCCTGACACAGTTAAAGATGTAGGTTTTCCAAAGAAATCCTTAGAATAATCAACTTTTCCATCTTTTATTTTTTCTAAATCAAGAGTAGTTACTTTAAACATTTCTCCAGCACCTTCACAGTCGCTTGCAGTTATTAAAGGAGCATTAAAATATACATAATTTCTATCTTGAAAATAACTATGTATAGAAGCAGCAGCAACACTTCTAATTCTAAAAACTGCTTGAAAAATATTAGTTCTTGGTCTAAGATATGCTTGTTCTCTTAAAAATTCCATTGTATGTCTTTTTGGTTGCATGGGATAATCTTCATCACAATCTCCAAGTAATACAACATCTTTAGCTTTAACTTCAATATGCTTGTTCTCTTAAAAATTCCATTGTATGTCTTTTTGGTTGCATAGGATAATCTTCATCACAATCTCCAAGTAATATAATATCTTTAGCTTTTACTTCGATATCTTGTTCTTTTCCTTCTGATTTTACTAGTATTCCTTTTACTTTAATTGCACTACCTATATGATATTTTTGTATATCTAAAAAATTATCATTAGTATTATCATATACAACTTGTAAATGTTTAAAACATGTTCCATCAGAAAAATCAATAAAACCAAATTCTTTTTGTTTTCTATGATTTCTAATCCATCCAGATACTTCAATTTCTTTTCCTATTAAACTTTCTTTTTTTTCATAAATTTCTTTAATATCCATAAAAATACCTCCATTTTTTTAAACAAAAAAGGCCATACCAAAGGACGAAACATTTCGCGGTACCACCTTATTTTAACTCTTATAATATAACGGTTTTAACCGGCCTATTCTACTTTTAATAAATAATTTCTTTAGGCAACAATAGAAACTGTTTTTCATTTAAAATTTAATATTAGTTTACACCAAACACTAACTCTCTTGAAAATAAATATTTAAATTACTCGATTTCTAAACATTTTTATACCATGATTTTAATATGTTTTATTTCTTTTGTCAACTTTTTTAAATAAAATTTTAATATTTATCATTTATCTTTTCATTTAAAATTTCTTCTAGAGTAACAAAGTCATACCCTTTTTGTCTAACATACTTTATAATTAAATCTAGTTGTTTTAAAGTATAACTATTTGTATCTAATGAAAATATTTTACCATTTTCTAAATTTTGTTTTATATATGTAAAAGGAAATATATTAGATACAACCATTGGTTTTATAGTATACATTTTAACTTCACTACATGTTTTTAATACATTAATATCATCTTTTTCAACATAACAATAATTATGATTATCATCATCTATTCTATCAAGTAAAGCATTTGTGTATTTTATTGTTTTAATACTATATTTTTTATTATATCCTAAATTACCAAAATAATTATTACTTTCATCTAATATTTTTAAAATATTTATATCATCATCTTTTATGCTACCATCTATAAAGAATGTTGCACTAACATTATTATTAAATAATATTTTATTTATATTTTCTATATTTTTTAAATCCTCAGCTTTAAATACTAAACTAACTTCTTTTTTTGTTATATTTCCATTTATAACAAACTTATCATAATTGTCTTTTATACTAATTGTAGGTTTTACAATATTATAAACATATAAATTTTCATTATATTTTCCTAATTTTTTCATTTTATTATACGATTTATCTATATCAACTTCCAAACCTTCACTCCCTGGTGTTATATAATTATTATTTATTAAAGCATCAATACTTATTTTATTATAATTATCTTTGTTATTCATAATTTCAATCATAATTAAATCTTTACTTTTAGAAAACTCAATTATCTTATTAGTATAATAAAAACTAAATATTGTTAATAAACAAATTCCTACAATTGTTAAATAAGATTTTCTTTTCATATTCATCATCCTCATTTAATAATATGAAAAAAAAGACATTTAATTAATTTTAAATATCTTTATTTCTGACAATCACTACAATAATAAGTACTTCTTCCATTAATTCTATCTTTTTTTATAAGATTTTTACATATTAAACATTTTTCATTTTCTTTTTTATGAACTAATAAATTGTTTTGATGACTACCTATTTTATTATCTACTGATGTATAACTTCTAATAGTAGTACCACCATCTTTTATAGCTTGTTCTAATACTTTTTTTGTATTTTCAATTATTTTTTCTAACTCTTCATCATTTAAAGACTTGCCTTTTCGATGAGGATTTATTTTACTTAAGAAAAGAATTTCATCTGCATATATATTTCCTATTCCTGCGATTAATTTTTGATCGAGTAACAATGTTTTTATAGGTAATGTTTTATTTTTTAAATTTTCTTTTAAATATGCGATAGTTAAATTTTTATCCCATGGTTCATAACCAAGTTTCGATGCAAGAAATTTATTAAGTTCATCTTTTTTTAATAAATACATCCTACCAAATTTTCTTGTATCTTTATATCTTAATTCTTCATCTTCAAAAATAAAACTTACATGTTCGTGCTTTTCAAAACAAGAATTTAATGGTTTAAAAATATATTTACCTTCCATTCTTAAATGACTAAGCAAATAATAATCATCTAAACAAAAAATTAACCATTTGCCTTTTCTTTCTATATTATTTATTGTTTGATTTTTTATAAGGTTTTTTACTTCTTCAACATCTTGATTTTCAAAAATATTAGGATACAATATTTTAATATTTAATATTTTTTTATTTTGTACTTTCTTTAAAAGTGCTTTTTTAACTGTTTCTACTTCAGGTAACTCTGGCATATTTCCTCCTTAATTAGTATCATACCAACTTTTTCCATAATCTATTTCAACTTTTAATGGAACATCTAGTTTGTATGTATTTTCCATTGTTTCTTTTACTATTTTTTCTACTATTTCAAGTTCTTCATTTAAACAATCAAATAATAATTCATCATGAACTTGAATAATCATTTTAGATTTTAAATTAAGTTTATGAAATTTATCATATATTTCAATCATAGCTTTTTTTATAATATCTGCACTTGTCCCTTGAATAGGAGTATTAAGTGCCATTCTTTCACCACTTGATTTAATTATATAATTAGCATTTTTTAATTCTTCAATATATCTAGTTCTCCCAAATAATGTTTTTACATAACCATCATTATAAGCATCACTAATAAGTTTATTCATATAAGTTTTAATTCCTGGATATGTTTCTAAATATTTATCAATGAATTTCTTTGCTTCATGAACGTTAATACCTAAATCCTCACTTAAACCAAAACTACTTATTCCATAAAGTATTCCAAAATTAACAGCTTTAGCATTTCTTCTCATTGTTTTTGTAACATCTTTTTCATCAACATGAAATATATCCATTGCAGTTTTAGTATGTATATCTATTCCACTTTTAAAAGCATCGATTAAGTTCTGTGCTTGTGACATATGAGCGAAAACACGAAGCTCTATTTGAGAATAATCACTTGATAAAATAACTGAATCATCACTTGCAATAAATGCTTTTCTAATCATTCTTCCTAACTCTTCCCTTACCGGTATGTTTTGTAAATTAGGTTCCATACTTGAAAGTCTACCTGTTCTTGTTAATGTTTGATTAAATATTGTATGTATTTTATTATCTTCATGTATAAAAGTAGATAATCCAATTATATAATTGCTATACAATTTTGATAAAGTACGATATTCAAGAATAAGAGGAATAACTGAATATGAAAGTAATTTATTTAAAACATCCCCACTTGTTGAGTAATTACCATCTTTTACTTTCTTAGGATACGGAATGTGCATCTTTTCAAATAATACTTTACCCAATTGTTTAGGAGATAAAATGTTAAATTCCATTCCTACTAGATCATAAATAGATTTTTGTATTTCATCAAGCTTATTTTTTATCTTTTTTCCCATATCATTTAAAATATCTTTTGAAACATATATTCCTACATACTCCATATCAGAAAGAACATATGTTACAGGAAGTTCTAATTTTGTATATAAATCTAATTCATTTTTACTTTCTAACTCTTCATAATATTTATTTTTATTTTCATAAATATATTTTGCTTTTAATAAAGCATAACTAGCAAGTTTTTCTAAACTTATATCTTTTTCTTTAAATAATTGTTCTTCAAATTCAATATTAATATTATCAATATTCATAAGATATGATAAATCATCTTTAATATTATAATTAAGTAAATATGTTTGAAGCATTAAATCGTTAAATTTATCATCAAAATTTATATTAAAATATTTAAATAATACAAGTGACTTTTTTAAATCATATGTATATTTATTAATATTACTATTAAATATAGAAGTGTTTTCTAAAGCTTCTTTTAAAACAAATAAACTATTATTTTCATCATATATAGCGATACCTTCAAGAACTTTATCATGATAATTTCCTTTAACCAAAGTATAAAATGAAAAATCTTTTAAAATGATTTTTTCTAATTCTTCTTTATTTTTTATTATTTTTAAATTTTCTACTTTTACCTTTAAAACATTTTGTTTTTCTTCTCTTTTTAAAAACGAATAAAACTCTAAATCTTCAAGTATTTTATTATAATCAGGACTTAAACCATTATATTTTATATTTTCTAAATTAACATCAATTGGTACATCTTTATATATTGTTGCTAACTCTTTACTAAAGAAAGCATTTTCTTTATCGTTTACTAACTTTTCTTTTAAAGCTCCCTTTATCTCAGGTAAATGTTCGTATACCCCCTCAAGTGACTTATATTTTTTTAGAAGAGTTAATGCAGTTTTTTCTCCAACACCCTTTACTCCAGGAATATTATCTGAAGCATCTCCCATCAACGCTTTTAAATCAATCATTTTTATTGGTTCAATACCATATGTATTTTTAAATTCATCCTCATTCATCATAATATAATCACTTGCTTTTAAAAGCTTTACTGTAACATCATCTGATATAAGCTGTAATAAATCTTTATCACTTGATACAATTGTAGCAATAAAATCATCATTTTGATCTATTTCTTTAGCAAATGTACCAATTATATCATCAGCTTCATAATTATCTATTTCAAAATATTTTATTCCAAGGGCTACACATAACCTTTTTGCTGCAGGAAATTGAAGTTTTAAATCTTCTGGTGTTGCATCTCTTCCTGCTTTATAATCTTTATATTTTTCATGCCTAAAAGTTTTTCCTTTATCAAATGCCACCATTATATAACTAGGATTTTCTTCTTTTAAAATTTTATTAATCATATTAATAAAACCATATAAAGCATTAGTAGGAAAACCTTTAGAATTTCTTAATATTGTTCCTTTATAGGCAGTAGCAAAATAACTACGAAATAAAATATTATTTCCATCAATTAATATAACTTTTTTCATAAATACCTCCCCAAATATATCTAAATTTATTATATCATGAAATAATAATTATTTATAAAAAAATATAAAAAAAAACTTATGATTTATCATAAGTTACAACCCTAATATATAAGGATTACTACTTGTTCCATTTCCACCAGTAATTTTAACATTTGATTTTAAATATAAGGTTGGTCTTACTGCCATTAATCTTGAACTAACATCATTATTATTATTTTCCTCTAAATATCCTTGCTTATAAATATAAAAAGCACGTCCTCCACCATAACTTGAACTGCCTTGATTAAGTAGCCATTCATCACTTACTTTATAGCTTAACCAATTATAAGAAACACATGTATGATAATGATCCATATAATTTGTACACTCATCACTTACTGCATATCCATAGTCACTTGCATACATAAGTGCTATTTCCCCAACCCAACTATTTGGATTTGTTCCATAGTAAAACTCATTACTTGTTGTATTTTTGATTTTTCTTTCATATTGATACATTACATCTTTCATTATGCTAGCTGTTCTATATCCACCAAGATAATATTTTACTGTGGCTATTTTTGACTTATCTATTACAGTTTCAAAATATGTTGTATTAAAATACTTATTTAGTGTAGCAATCGACCAATTATTCCAATTTTCATTTGATTTTTTTGAAGAATTCCATTGATAATTTCCAATACTCTCATTTCTTATTATTTTTATTCTATTTTCTATTTTACCTGTTCCA
>HF999790.1 GCA_000434175.1 Mycoplasma sp. CAG:611 | reverse complement strand
GACTATGGATATGCAGTAAGTGATGAGTGTACACAAAACTTATATAACTATAATAATGCTACATGTAAAAACAATAACTGGTTATTTAAAGGCATTGATGAGTGGACAACAATAACTGGTTATTTAAAGGTAATAATGAGTGGATGTTGCCTCAGGAAGCCATCGGTATTAACCATGTGTTCATTGTCTGTTCAGATGGGCATGTCGACAACTACGGTGTCAACAGCAACATGTTTGCCGTTCGGCCAGTTTTATATCTAATATCTTCCGCACAAATCACCGGAGGAAATGGAACTTCAAGTTCACCATATACACTTGGGTTATAAAATATAAATTAACTTTAAAAACTAAATGTTTTTGAAGTTTTTTTGTAAAAAAGTGTAAACAAAGTTGCTATATTTATACTTTATTTATATAATTAAATTATAAACAATAGAAAAGAGGATTTGCGTATGAAAAAAACAAAAAAAATTATAACTATTTTGATGCTTATTTCAATGATAAGTAGTTTTCTATCTCCTTTATGTGTTAATGCTTTAACAAGTGGTGATGTTTATAATTATATAACTAATACTAAAACTACATATAATAATTTAAAAACAAAATTAGAAGTAAGTAAAAATGAGACAAAATATATAGATGATGAAACATTTAAATTTGCTATTGACTTAATAGAAAAAAATGTTGAAAATGATAATAATACTTTAAATGAGAATGAATTATTATTAGATAATAAAGTATCTTTAAAAAGTCTTATTGAAACTTATTTTAATGAAAAATTAGAAGAATATAATCTTAATTTTTCAAGTGATATTTTACTTGATATTAATATTTTAGAAGATATTAAATATACTAAAGATGAAGTAGAGTATACATTATTAACTAAAGATGAAATATCTAATGTTTTAATTAATAATTATTTTAAAACATTAAATGATAATATCGTAGCATATAATAGTTTTTATAATGATAAAATAACAGAATATGAAACAGTGTATAATAATTTAAAAACAAAAAAAGAAAATACAATATTGTATATTAATAATTTAATAAATGATAGTAAAACATATAAAGATAATGAATTACTATTAGGTAATAATCCTAATATGGAAGTAGATAATGAAGATGTAATAACATTACTTAAAGAAAAAATAAGTTATTTAGAAAGTATTGTATTTACTATTGATAATTATAAACAATTAGATAGTAAAATAGATGATGTTAAAAATGATGCTAATCGCATTTATAACACATTTAAATCAAATAATAAAGATTATATAGCATTAGGATTAGATGTATTATTAAATGATTTAAATAATAAGTATAATTTAGTTGATACAACTATAGATAAAACTAATTATTATAATTTAAATAATATTTCAGTTTTAAAAGATGTTGTAGATAATGAAAATAATTTAGTTTTACTTAATGCTAAAATCGAAGTATATTTAGAAAGAAGACCTAGTGATACAGCTACAATTAATACATTGCTTTCTAATATAAATGAAAAAAGAAATGAATTAAATAAAGAATTAGCTATTAAATATCTTGAAGAAATGATAGATAATAATGATTTAACTGAAGAAGATAATATTGATAAATTATATGAATTATTACCTTTAACTTA
This sequence comes from Mycoplasma sp. CAG:611, assembly GCA_000434175.1. Classification (GTDB taxonomy): domain Bacteria; phylum Bacillota_I; class Bacilli_A; order RF39; family UBA660; genus CAG-611. The sequence continues at coordinate 23,798 of HF999790.1, read as the reverse complement.
TATTAATAAAGAAATAAAAGAAAGAATATATACAATTAAATTAAGTTTTTATGATATGAATATTGAAAATGAAGATATAACTTTTGAAATAAAAGGAAAATATTTTATTATAGATACATTAATTGAAATAACAAAAGAAGTTTTAGAGCAAAATATAATATATAGAAACTTATATGAAATAGATGATGATGGTAAATTTGAAATATCAATATATGATAAAAATAATGTGTTAATTCGTACTTATGAAATTATTATAAGAGGGGATTTAAATAATGATTTTATTCTTGATAATAGTGATATTAATTTATTTAGAGATAAATTATTAAAAAATGATGAATTAGATGAAGTTGATTTATTTAAATTAGATTTTAATGGTGATTTAGAAGTTGATTTTGAAGATTTAATGATAGCAAATAATAAAGTTAATGGTTCGGAAGTTGATGTTACTACTACTGCAAATTATGTTATTACAACAACAAAAGAAGATAATAAAATATATTATACAATTACTTTAAAAACAGATAATGTAGTAACTGGTATATTATTTGATATAAATATATCTAATAATTTAGATTTTGATAGTATTACATATTTAAATGATAAATTAAAAGTTAATGATATTACTAATCCTACTAGAATAATAGGATTAGAAGATTTTATAAATGATGAAAGATTAATTACTCTTTGTTATGAAGATACTAAAGATATGGAAGAAGATAGTATATTTAGTATGGTTGATGTTATTTCTTATTTAAGTAATAAAGAAAAGATTAATATAAAAGAAATATCAAATGTAATACCTAAAAAAGTAGTTAATGTTGAATTACCAAAAGAAGAAGAAGCAAAAGTTATTTATGTAGATAATAGTATAAATGATGATAGTAATAATTCAAGTAATAATCCTTCTAAAACTCCAGCAGATGATAATAAACAAGATGATAATAAGAATATAGAAGATAATAAGGAAAATGAAGAAAATTTATTACCAAGCATTCTTAAAATAGCATTAATTGTACTTTTAGGAACATTAATAGTTTATTTTATGAATAGAAATGAAAAAGAAGAAGAATTAAATTTTGATGAAGAAAAAGATAAAACAAATCAAAAAGAAAATAAATAAAGATATAAAAACTAGATAGGTTTATTCCTTATCTAGTTCTTTTTTTGCTTTATCGATTTCTTTTTTTAAATCTTTTTCTACTTCTTTAATACTTTTAGTTTTATCTTCTTTTTCTAATACTAGTTTTTTATTTACTTTTTTAACTTCTTTAGTCCATTCAAGATTATTATCTTTTTTCTTTTTATTAGATTTTATATCATCATTTAAAATAGTTTTTTCTTTATCTTTTTTCTTATGTTTTTTATTTTTGGAAGCTGCAACAACTATTATTAATATTCCAAATAAAACAGATAATCCTGACATAATGTAAACTAAATATTTAGTTTCTTCTAATTTTTCTTCATATAATTTAATTAAATCTTTATTAAATATTTGAATTGTTCCTTCGTTTTCTTCATACATATAAAGATTAGTAGCAGACGACTCAATATTTGTAGCATAGAATAAATAATAATTATTAGTCAATTTATAAACTGTTATTTCGTTATTATTTATTTCTTTTATTTCACTTTTTAAATTATCTACTTTTTTATCAATAATATTTACTTTTACTTTATTAAATATTATTTCTTGATATAAAGTATAAGTGTTATCTTCTTCGTTATAAATATATAAATTAGTATTTCCATCATTATCTTTTAAACCAATTAAAGTATAATTAGTAGTTTCATTATATAATGCAGGTATTTTAGTATCATTAATAGTTATTTCTTTATTAGTAAATAATCCTGATTCTGGGATTTTTAAACTTGACTTTCTTTTTATGATAGTATAAGTATTATCATTTATTTTAACTTCAATAGGGTTTTCATCTAAAACAGTTACTTTAATTGTATAAGTTTTTTTAGTTCCTTTTTGACTTGTAACAATTATATCAAATTTATTTTCTCCCTCGCTAACTTTAAATTTGCCAGTTCCAACAATATTAGCAGTTGAGTCTTCTTTTGTAGCATTAATAGTTATTTCTTCAACTGAAGAGGGGACTTTAACAGTGTAAGTTAAAGTATCTTTATTAAATGTTTGCTCTAAATTATAACCTGTAATAGTTAGACTTTTTAACTTATTATTTGTTGAATAAGTAACAGGTTTTGTAGGTTCAGGATTTTTAATTGTAACAGCAGTAGGATCAACAGTAGTTGTAATAGGCTTTTCTGTATCTATTGATAATATTGAATAAGATTTTACAGATATTCTTGAGTATCCTGTTGCGATAGCTTTAAATGTAAATGTTTTAGCACTTAGTGTACTAAAAGCATTATAAGCACAATATCCATCATGGCAAGATGCAGTATCGTGTTCACTTATTAATTTTATCTTTGATGAATCATAATCAAGTGTATACTCACATAAACCTATTTTTTCACTTGTTTTACTTACACATTTAACTGTTACTGTAAATGTACTACCTGGACTAGGTTTTTTATTTGATGTATATATGTCATAATAGCCACTTGCTGCTTTAACATTTAAAATGGGTATTATAAATAACCCTAAAAATAAATATATAATTTTTTTCTTCATAATTTTCCTCCTTTATTTTAATGTAATATATTTTAATATATGTTTTTGAATTCTAAGCATATCAACAGGACTAACACTGTTATCATAGTTTGTATCACATGCTTCATAATATTCGTCTTTTAATGTAGTATATTTTAATATATGTTTTTGAATTCTAAGTAAGTCAACTGCAGTTACTTTACCATCACCATTCGTATCACCTTTGATAACAATTGTGTATGTCTTTTCATATGAATTATTTTTAATAGTTATTTTATCACTAGTTTTTAAAATACTATTATTTGGAGTGTTATCTTTATTTGTAATAGTTATATTAACATCAGTATTAGCCTGTTTTATAAGATTAATAAGATATGAAACATTTTTATTTTCACCAATACCACTTATATATAAATCATTAATTTTTACATCTACATTTTTTAAGATATCTTCAATAGGTAAATCATCGCTTGTTTCATTATCTTTTCTTATTAGTTTTACTTTATATGTTTTTTTATTTCCTGTTTCACTTGTAACTATAATAGATATTTCTTTAAAAGTTTCTTCTTTGTTAAGTTCTATTTCTCCAGTTCCACTTATTGTTGATTTATTAGATTTACTAGTGGCTTCAATTTTAATTTTATCTAAATTTGAATTAATATAAACTTCATATTCAACAACATCACTATCAAAGTTTTGGATTTTTTCACCATTTATGGAAATTGATGTTAAATTATTATCATTATCACCAATGATAGGATGAGTTGTAAATTCTTTAGGCATATCTTTATATACAGGTATTATAAAGGTAAACTCTTCATTTGTTAGTTTTAGTTTATCAATATATGTATTATAAGAATTTAATGCTTCGCTAGCTGGAGCAATTATATTAGCCATGTATTGATGTGTATAAGAAGGGAAGTGGGCTTTATCACTTGTATTGAATTTTTGATAATATAATGTATTTTGATTATTATTTATATATGCTGTAGCAATAAATTTACCACCATAAACAATAGCTTTTTCTCTTGTATCCCATGGTGTTCCCTCATAACTATCAACAAGTCCTGCTGCAACAGCAATACCACGTGTTACAGCACTACTTGTATAATTATCTTGATAAGCACCAATATTATAAAAATTATAAAAGCCATCTAAGTTATTTGATCTATATTTTAGACCACCAGTTGAAGTGGCTGTTCCTGTTATCGCAGCATAACTACTGTTACTTCCACCTTCTTGAATAGTCCTAGCGGCTAAGTGAATTGGACTAGCTCCATATGTTCCTGCTTTTAAATAATAATTAATATACTCATCATCCGCTAAGTAACTACTTCCAAACATGTTTTTTAAAATAACATTATAATTTTTATAATCTTTATCATAATTTAACTTTTCAAAAACAAAGATATTTTTTTCTGTTAAATAATTTCTTGGATCAAGAAAAAATGCATTAACTGGATTACTTGCTGTATACCAATTAGGATTTTCTCTTATTGTATTTGATGCTCTATAGGCACTTTCATTTGTTTGAAGAGCATTTTTGTTAGCTTCACCATTTACAACAGTTGTAAAACTTTTATTAACTAAATCAGCTTCAAAAATAAAGTTTGGATATTTTTTATGCAAATAAGTTAAAAAAGGAATATAACTATCAGGAAAACCTTTTTCTTTTAATACTTTAGCGTATTCTTCATCAGTTGTCGTAATATCTTCATATTTACTAATTAGTTTTGAATAAACATAACCTGTTCTTCCATTATAATAACTTATCTTAGACCAATTACCACTTTTTTGAATTACATTTACTTCAGTTCCTAAATAAATTCTGTCAATTGATGTTCCCCCAGGAGTAGATCTAACTGTAGCATAATCTTCATTTATTCTTGTACCATAAACTGTGTTTGTAAAATATAAATCATATTTAGTAATACTAAGTAATTCACCACACATATAATTATTTGTGTTATTATTAAAATATACTTGATACCAATAAGCACATTCTTTTTGTTCTTTAATATCACTATTAATAAATTTTTTATCACTAACTAAAGTAACACTTTTACCATATGCTAAAAAACCGGTTTTATTGTAATTTGTACCCGCGCCACTTCTTATATTAACACCATCTTTATCAATTACTGTACCAATGATAGTGGAAGCAAATACATTTTGCATAATTAATATATTAATTAATATAAATAAATATAAAAATCTTTTCTTTAACATAATTACCTCCTTATTATCATATATAAGTAATTATATCAAAAATAACCAATTTTAGATATAGTATATAATTTTTTTTACAAATATTTTACATTAACATGACATAAAATTTAATATAAAACTACTTGCTATAAAGAAAAAGTAATGTTATAATTAATTTGTTCTTATTTGGGGCTATAGCCAAGCGGTAAGGCACGGGTCTGCAACACCCTCATCACCAGTTCAAATCTGGTTAGCCCCTCCAAATAGATTATTTAAGTATCGATTTTTAACATTGATACTTTTTTTATTAATTTTAGGCGTATTTAAAAAAGCAATATGATATACTTATATAAAGGAGAATATATATGAAAAAAATATTAATTTTATTTGTAACTATTATAAGTTTATTTTTAATAACAGGATGTGACACTAACAAAGAAAAAGATAAAACATACACCAACAAATATGAATGTTCAAGAAAAGAAAGTTTTACAACTAATCAAGTTTATTACATAACTAAAATAGAAAACTTAAATGAAATAGATAATGGAAAAACTGCTGTTGAAGTAGAATTTACTAGATCTTATGATTTTGATACTAAAGGGGATACATTACTAGCATATTATGATATAACAACATATAACTATCTTGTAGATTATGATATGAATGCTTTAAAAACATATTTTGAAAAAACTTGTAAAACTATAGATAAAGATACTTATAAAAGTTGTAATGTTAGTTTAAATGATAAAGTTATTACTGTAATATCACAAGTAGATTTAGATTCCAAAACAAGTAAAGAATATTTATCTACAGTTTCTTTAGATACAATTAAACAAAACTATAATGAATCACCATATACTTGTAAATAAACTTCCATTTTGGAAGTTTTTTTGACAAATAAGTATATTTGTGTTATAATAACGAACAAAAAAGGGGTGGGGTTTTGTATGATATTAGAAATATACTTAAATGGTAAAGCTAATAATTTCTTTGAAGTTGATAAAAAATTAAAGGCATTAATTGTAAAAAAAGATGAAAATATTTTAAAAATAATAAAAAAATCATTTGATGAATTTGATGAAATAGTAATAAATTCTTGCAAAGAAAGTAATTTTAATCAAATTAGTATGTTATTTAGCAGTAATAAGAAAATAATAATTGATAGTGAAAATGTATCATATTCAACTTTACAAAAATTAAAAGAAGAATTTGGTAATAAATTTTATGTAAGAAGTAAATATAATTTATATGAAGATGTTTTAGTAGATGAATATTTAAAAACAATAGATAAATTATTTAAGATGAAAGAATATATAGAACATTATTCTTTGTCACCATTAGAAAGATTAATATACATATATGATATGGTTAAAGAAAGAATATATAAAACATCTTCTGTTTCAAATTCTTGTTCGAGGGATTTAACAAAAGTATTAAATGAAGAAGAAATTGTATGTGAAGGATATTCTAATATAATGACATCTTTAGCTAATTTTTTAGGACTTAATACATTTGTTAAAATATATCATAATTTAGAAAAAACAGATGGTCATGCTACTGTAGGAGTTTATTTAAATGATTTAAAATATGATATTCATGGTGTATTTGAATGTGATCCTACATGGGATAGAAAAAGAAGTATAGAAGATAATGATTTTATTAATAATTATTCATGGTGTATGGAAAAAGTTACAACAAGTGAAAGAATTAAGGAAATGAAATTAATAACAGAACCTGATTTAATAAGAAAACAAATAACAAAAGCATATAATGATATTTTTAATGAAGATTATAAAGATTATGATATTTTAATAAAGCAAGCTTTTAAGATTTTTTATAAAAAAGCAAGTAATTTTTATAAGGAAATTGGACTTAATTTAAAAGCAAATGAAGTTTTAGGTTTAATGGGAACTTATGAAGTGGATAAAGTAAATGAAATATATAAAGATATTTTAAGTTATTACAATATTCAAATAGATCCTGAAGATTTTATAAAAGCATTATATAATGCAAGAAGAATAGAATATTTATCTAATCCTGATGTTCGAAGATTGACTTTTGATGATTTAGAAAAATCTATTGTTAATAAATATAATTTAAATATGATGTCAAGAATAAATTTTTTACTTGAATATGGTACAGTTGAAGGTATTATTTTCGGAGAAGATGATATTGATGTAAATGATGATGAATTTTCTAAAATAGAAGAGGATAATTTAAAGTTAAGACTTTTATATGATTTAAAAACTTATTTAGGAATAAAAAAAGATAATATTATAAGAAGTTAAATATTAAAAAAATTAATAAAATACTCTTGATAAAGGAGTATTTTTGTTGTATAATCTAGTAGTTATTTAAAAAGGTGTGGTAAAGATGGAAAAAATAATAAATGTTGCAATAGTAGCGCATGTTGATGCTGGAAAAAGTACATTAGTAGATGCTTTATTAAGTCAATGTGGAGCATTAAAAACAAGTGAAATGGATGTTCATCAAATAATGGATAGTAATGATCTTGAAAAAGAAAGAGGAATTACAATTTATTCTAAAAATTGTTCAGTTCGTTATAAAGATTATAAAATTAATATTGTAGATACTCCAGGACATGCTGATTTTTCTAGTGAAGTAGAAAGAATTATAAAAACAGTAGATACAGTAGTTTTAATCGTAGATTCTAAAGAAGGACCTATGCCTCAAACAAGGTTTGTTCTTGATAAAGCATTAAAACAAAATTTAAATCCAATTTTATTTATTAATAAAATAGATAAAAAAGATGCAAGAATTGATGATGTTGTTAATATGACATTTGATTTGTTCTGTGAACTTGGTGCGAATGAAAAACAACTTGATTTCCCAATTTGTTATGGCTCTGCTAGAGATGGTATAGCAAAGTATGAAGTAGAAGATGATAATAAGGATATTACACCAATACTTGATACAATTATTAAACATACAAGTTGTTATGAAGGCAATGAACAAGATCCAGTACAAATGCAAATATCAAGTTTAGCTTATGATGATTATTTAGGAAGACTTGGAATAGGTAGAATATCTAAAGGTGTTTTAAAATCAGGTCAAATGGTTGCTATTAGTAAAAATAATGGTGAAGTTGTAAATTCTCGTGTTGGTAAAATCTTTGTTAATGAAGGTATTATAAGAAAAGAAGTAAAAGAAGCAAGATATGGTGAAATTGCTATTGTTCAAACAATTAGTGATATATCAATTGGAGATACAATATGTGATATTAATCATATAAATCCACTTCCTCCGATTATTATTGAAGAACCAACTATGTCAATGAATTTCTTAGTAAATTCAAGTCCTTTTGCAGGTCGTTCAGGTAAATTTTTAACTAATAGACATATAAAAGAAAGATTAGATAGAGAATTAGAAACTAATGTTGGATTAAAAGTAGAAAGTCTAAATGGCGCAGATGGATATAAAGTATCTGGTCGTGGTGAACTTCATTTATCAGTTTTACTTGAAGAAATGAGAAGAGAAGGATATGAACTTTCTGTATCAAAACCTGTTGTTTTATTTAAGGAAATTGATGGTGTAAAATGTGAACCATTTGAAGAAGTTTTAATTGATTGTCCTAATGATTATGCTGGTACAATTATTCAAGATTTAAATGAAAGAAAAGGTAATATTGTTTCAATAACAAATGATGAAAATTATACACATTTAGTATTTAATTGTCCTACAAGAGGTCTTATTGGTTATAGATCAAGCTTTATAACAAATACTAAGGGTGAAGGAATAATGGTTAGAAGTTTTAAAGATTATGAACCATATGTTGGTCCTATTACAAGAAGAAAAAATGGTGTTTTAGTATCTATGGAAGATGGTAAAACAATGGCATTTAGTTTATATAACTTAAGTGATAGAGGAACTTTAATTGTAGATCCTGCAACAGAAGTTTATAAAGGAATGATTGTAGGTATTCATAATAGGGATAATGATTTAAATGTAAACCCATGTAAAAATAAAAACTTAACTAATACAAGAGCAAGTGGTAGTGATGATGCTTTAGTTTTAGTACCACCAAAGAAATTTACTCTTGAAGAAGCATTAGAATTTATCGAAGATGATGAATATGTAGAACTTACTCCTGATGCAATTAGATTAAGAAAGAAAATATTAGATGAAAAAGAAAGATTTAGACAAAATAGATAACTAAGCTTAGGCTTAGTTTTTTTGTGTAATTATACCAAATATAAAAACTTGTTAAAATTTATAAAAATAGGGTAAAATAGTTAATTCGACAAAATATGATAAAATTTATGGTATTAAATTTTAAATTTTACTTAAGATGAATTTTAAAAATTCATCTTTTTTTATGTTCTAAAAGTTAAAATTAGCCATTTGCAAGGCTTTTTTATATATGTTAATGTATCTTTTTGAAAGGAGGAATATATGGTTAATCAAGTGTTTTTAATAGGAAGATTAGTTAGAAATCCAGAACTTTTTGAAACAGCAAATAAAACTGAAGTTGCTAAGATTACTTTAGCTATTCAAAAAGGGTATAAAAATCAAGATGGAATTTATGAAGTAGATTATATTAATTGTACTTTATGGCGTGGAATAGCTAAATCTATTTGTGATTATTGTAAAAAAGGTGACACAATTGCTGTTAGAGGAAAACTAGAATCTAATAGATATGAAAAAGATGGGAAAATGGTTTATTCTACTGATGTAATTGCAGAAAAAATAAGTTTTATTTCTAGTAAAAAAGAAGAAATAAAAAAAGAAATAGAATAATAATAAAAATATAAGTTATTTTGTTTAACTTATATTTTTTGTTAATCTATTTACAATAAAGTAAAATAAATAAGAAATAATACCTAAGATAAATATTGAAGTTATGACTAAATTTAAATTAAATATATCAGAACCATAGTTAATTAAATACCCAAGACCTTTTTTGGATACTAAAAGTTCTCCCATTATTACCCCAATTAAAGATAGACTTATATTAATTTTTAAAGTATTAGCTAGGCTTGGAATATTACTTCTAAACACTAATTTAGTAAATATTTGAAATTTATTAGCTTTAAATGATTTCATTAAAAATATTTTTGTTTTATCTGTTTCAATAAAAGCATTATACATATTTAAAATAATAGTAAAGATACTTATTAAGATAGCCATTAAAACAATTGATTTTATATTAGCACCCATCCATATAATTAAAAGTGGTCCTAAAGATACTTTAGGAAGTGAATTTAGTATAGTTATGTATGGTTCTAATATTTTAGATAAAGTATTGCTCCACCAAAGAATTGTTGCTATAAAAAGTCCAATAATTGTAGATAACACAAAGCTAATAATGGTTTCATATGAAGTAACAAATATGTGGTCCAATAAACTATAGTTTTTAAATAAATCTATAATAGTAATTCCTATTTTTGAAGGATAAGAAGTTAAAAAAGTATTAATTAAATTATTTCTACCTAAATATTCCCAAATACCAAGTAAGAAAATAATTATAAATATTTTAAAAAAACCAACAATAAATTTATTTTTTCTAATATTTTTTAAATAAGTTTTATGTTCTAAACTATACATGATGATCTAACTCTTTCCATATATTTGTGTAATAAGAAGCAAATTCTTCTTTTTTTCTATTTTCTGTTGGAATACTTTTTTCTTTAAATTCTATATTATAAATATTTTTAACATAAGAAGGTCTTTTTGATAAAAGGATAATGCGATCAGACATACTTATAGCTTCAGCAATATCATGTGTAACCATAATAGCAGTTTTTCCTTCTTTTTTAATTATTTCATATACCTCATCAGACAAAGTTAATCTTGTTTGATAATCAAGGGCACTAAAAGGTTCATCAAGAAGTAATATATCAGGATCTAAGACTAAAGTTCTAATTAATGAAGCACGTTGCCTCATACCTCCAGATAATGAACTAGGGTATTTATTCATAAAGTCTTTTAAACCATAAGTTGTAAGAAGTTCAATTGCTCTTTGTTTTGTTTTTTCATTTAATCTTTTAGTTATTTCAAGACCTAACAAACAATTTTCTAAAATTGTTTTCCATGGAAAAAGTGAATCTTCTTGTAACATGTAACCAATCGTAGGATTTTCTTTATTAAAAATTATTTTTCCACCTGATTTTGGAATTATATTTGATATAATCCCAAGAATAGTACTTTTGCCACATCCAGATGGTCCAATTATAGAAATGTATTCTTTGTCTTTAATAGTAAAATTTATGTTATCTAACGCTAGTGTTTCACTAGTTTTATCATGATAAATTTTTTTAAGATTTTTAACTTCTAAACAAGGATTATCCATAAAATATTTATCCTCCTTTTCCTATACTTATTATATTCTTTATGTTTTTTTTGGTTTAGATATATGACTAAATAGGAAACAAAAAGTGTTATTATATAATTTATAACTTGTTAAACTATTTTTATAATTTTTTTAATAAAAAATGTAATAAATTGTTGATATTAATATTTTTTTGTGATAAAATTTTGTTATAGATATGATATTGCGTATTAACTTATATATAATAGGAGGAATAATATGGAAGAAAAAAGAATATTGACTATAACTAAGACAGATGGTAGTAAAGAACAAGTTGAAGAGGTTATATCATTTGAATTTAATGATACTAAAAAAAGATATGTAGTTTATACAAAAAATGAAAAAGATGAAAATGGAAATGTTACAATATATGTAACTAGAATAGTAAGTGATGAAAATGGAAACAGATTCTTAGGGGTTGAAAATGATGATGAATGGAATAGAATTAAAGCTGCCTTAAGAGCTTTAATAAAGAAGGAATATTAACAGGAGGAAATAGTTATGAAGATAAATGTTTTAGGAGATACAGTTGAATTAACTGTAGAAGATTTTTTAAATGGAACTTTTGATGTAAAAGAAGAAGATGCTGCTAAAAAGATAAAAGTACAAGAGATCCAAATGAAAAATACTCAAGCAGAATTTCTTTTAAAAACAAAGAAACTTTTTGAAGTTGATAAAGAAATTACTGATAAAATTGAAGAAAAAGAAAAACAAGATTTAATGGAAGCTTATTCTAAAGAAGAACCAGTAGTAAAGGCTGATTTAAATGAAAAAACAGAAATTGTTCCTGAGGAAAAAAGAATAAAACCAAATCCTGCTTTTGAAAGAACAGTAGAAGAAAGTTTTATTAGTGCTGCTAATGATATGAATGTAATTATGGATAAACAAGAAGATATAAAAGAAGAAGTTGAAGAATATAAAAAAGAAAAACCTGAAGTTACAAATGAAAGACCATCTTTATACAGTGGTTCAGCCTATAGAACTGATGTTTCTTATGCAAGACCAAGAATTGATACAACTACTCCAGAATATTTCATTAAGTTAGCTTCTAGTGCTGATACTAATACAGTTGAAGGACAAACTTTAATTATTGGAGTTAAAGGATTAGAAAATCTTTTAAAAGCTGAAGCAAAATATGAAAATAGTATTAAAGATTTAAACGATGACATTGTAGGATTAACTGATAAAATCAAATCTGAAACAGTTGTTAGAAAGAAAATTGAAGAATATGTAAATCGTTTTGGTGGAGTTAATTATGATGTTGATAAAACTATTACTGATGAAGAAGTTATTGAATTACTAGAAATGGGTGGTAGAGAAATTAGAGAAATTTTAACTAATTTATTTACTAAATCAGTTGAAAAACAAAAAGGTATTGAATTAATTGAAAACAATAAAAAAGATGTTGAAGAAAAATTAAAAGTAACTGAAGAAGCTTTAAAAGAAGCAAAGGAAACTACAAAAAATTATTGTGTTACTCTTCAAGATAACTTACAAAAAGCTAGAAATATGGATAAGTTAAATGCTCTTGAAGCAAAACAAGAAGAAGAAAGAGCAAAAGCAAGACTTGCATATGAAAAACAAATAGCTACAATTAAAGATTCTATGTCAATAAAAGAACCTGAAGCTGATGTTAAGTTTGATGTTGTAGGAAACTTTGTTGCTGATACAACAAGAGCAGATGAAATATTAAAAATGACAAATGCTTCATTAAATGGTGAAGAAACAATAAAACAAATTCGTTAAAAGATGAGAAATCATCTTTTTTTCTTGCAAAAATATAAGAAAAATGTTATAATATGGACAGTTTTAAGGGTGGTATATGTGAAAGAAATATTAAAAATTGTTAATTATTATTCATTAAACAAGCGTTTTGCTGATGAAGAATTTGTTTATTCTATCTGTAATATTCTTATAAAAGAAGGTGGACTTTCTTCATATATAAATGAAATACAAATAAAAAACGATAAATACCCTGATTGTTATGGTGAGTATTTTAATAACTTAAATAAAGTTAATATTTATCTTGAACATATAATTGATGATTTTAGTAAATCAAGTTTAAAATTTAATATAAAGAGTAATGAATATTATTTTTATATTAATTTAATTGTTCTTAGAATAATAATTCATGAGTTTAACCATGCTAAACAATATCAAAAGCTAAACAGTATAAAAAATGATGAAGAAACATTCTTATGTGAAATATGTACAAGAACACTTGAAGAAATATTTATACATTCCAAAATTCCTATAAAAAATAGCAAAGATTATTATAATTTAGAATATATTAAAGATGGCTTGTATATAATAAATCCAATGGAAAGAATGGCAGAGTTAAATTCATTAAGTTATATAAGAAGGCTTATTTTAAGTAGCAAAGAAATACCACAAAAAATAAATGATATATTTTGTCTAGCTCAAATAAATTTAATTTTAAAAGGACATAAAAATGAATATTTAAGTCCAACAATAAAATTTTTAGATGAAATGGGCTATGAAAATGATTTAAGTAAATTTAAATTTTATGATGGTGTTATTGATAAAGAATTTTTAGAATCTTTTATGAAATATAAGTATTTAGATAGAATTTATTATGGATATCCTATAAAAAAAGAAGAATATGATGTGAATAAAGAATATAAAAAGTACTTACTTAGAAAAATAAAAGGAATGTAAATATGTGTAAAGTGAAAAAATTACACATATTTTTTTATTAAAAATATTTACAAATTTAAATTTAAATAGTAGAATAGTGGTAGACAGTGGAATAATGTGGTGAAAAGTGGTGAAGATTTATGTTAATGGGTGAATATCATCATAGTCTTGATGATAAAAAAAGATTAATAATTCCTTCAAAACTAAGGGAAGACTTAGGAGATTATGTAATTGTAACTAGAGGATTAGAGGATTGCTTATTTGTTTATTCTCAAAATGCTTGGAATGACATTGTAAATAAACTAAAGACTTTACCATTTACTAAAAAAGATGCGAGAAGTTTTACTAGACTTTTCTTATCAGGAGCTACTGTTTGTGAATTTGATAAACAAGGAAGAATCACTTTAAAAGAACCACATACTAACTATGCATCACTTATAAAAGACTGTGTAATCGTTGGAGTAAACGATCGTTTAGAAATTTGGTCAAAAACGAATTGGGATAATTATTTTTCTAACAATAAAGAAAGTATGTCTGATGTTGCTGATCATTTATTTGAGGTTGATTTATGAAACATATAAGCGTTTTACTTGATGAATGTATTAATGGCCTTAATATAAAAGAAAATGGTATATATGTTGATATGACACTTGGTTATGCAGGACATTCTAGTGAAATATTAAAAAGACTTAAAAATGGTTTTTTATATGCTTTTGATAAAGATATTGATGCATGTAATTATAGTAAGGAAAGATTAAACTTGATTTCTAATCATTTTAAAATATTTAATACTGCTAATTTGAATATTAAAACTTGTTTAGAAAATGAAAATGTTACTAAAGTTGATGGAATTTTATTTGATTTTGGAGTATCAAGTGTTGAACTTGATGAAGCAAGTCGAGGTTTTAGCTATATAAAAGATGCTAAACTTGATATGCGAATGGATCAAAAAAGTGATTTTAGTGCCTATGATGTTGTAAATAATTATGATGAGGCTAAGCTTTCTAAGATATTTAAAATATATGGTGAAGAAAAAAATGCCAATAGAATTGCTAGAAAAATAGTAGAACAAAGAAGTATTAAACCTATTGAAACAACTATAGAACTTGCTAATATTATTGATTTAGCAACACCTTATAAAGATAAAAGAAATGGTGGACATCCTGCTAAAAAAGTGTTTCAAGCAATTAGAATAGAAGTAAATAATGAATTAGAAGAGTTAGAACAAGCTTTAAAAACTTGCTTAAAACTTTTAAATGTTGATGGAAGAATGTGTGTTATATCATTTCATTCTTTAGAAGATAGAATAGTAAAAAATATATTTAAAGAAGTTAGTGAAATTGATCCTTTTTTAAAAGGACTTCCAAATATTGACAAAAATTTATTGCCAGATTATGAGATAATTACAAACAAACCAATACTTCCAAGTGAAGATGAAATAAATTATAACAAAAGAAGTAAAAGTGCAAAATTAAGAATAATAAAAAGAATAAAATAGGGTATGGAAAGGAAAGATATTTATGAAAATACAAAATGGAAAGATAAAATTTAGTAAATTAGAAAAAATGGTATATTTTTCTACTTTTGTTATTGCATTATTATTTTTCCCACTTATGTCAGTTTTTTCAAAATCAATGTTATCAAAAGCAAATTATGAAGTTGAGTTTGTTAAAGATGAAATAAGCGTTCAAGAAAAATCAAATGAAAGTTTACAAATGAAAATTAATGAACTTGCATCGCTTGAAAACTTGGAAAGTATTGCCAAAGAAAAAGGATTAAGTTATAATTCTAATAGTGTTAAAATTATTGATAATTAGGGGTGAAGTGTATGAAGGGTAAGAATTCTAAATCTACTAGTAAAATTTTTATTATTTTTACTCTTTTTTGTTTTATTTTAATAGTTTTTAGAACAAGTTATTTAGCTCTTTCAACTAATATTGATGGTATTAATATCAAAGAATTTGCTAATGATAGAACAATAGTAAAAACAAGTATTCCTGCTAGTAGAGGAACGATTTATGATGTAAACGGTGATGTATTAGCTCAAAATGTTAGTTCATATACCTTAATTGCGTATTTAGACCCAAAAAGAAGTGAAAATCAAAAAAAATTATATCATGTTGAGGATAAAGTAACTACGGCAGAAAAGCTTTCAACAGTTATAGATATGAAAAAAGAAGATATTTTAAGTATTTTAAATCAAGAAGGATTGTATCAAGTTGAATTTGGCTATGCTGGCAAAAATTTAACAGAAATGGAAAAAGAAAAAATTGAAGCTTTATCTCTTCCAGGAATTGATTTTATTGAGGATGAAAAAAGATATTATCCAAATGGAGATTTTGCATCTTATACAATTGGGTATGCAAAAAAGAATGAAAATGGTATTATAACAGGAGAACTTGGAATTGAAGCTTTATTAAATTCTGCTTTAAAGGGAGTAGATGGTGAAATAACTTACCAAAAAGATAGAGATGGTTATAAGATAGCAGGTACAAAAGAGTTAAGGGTAGATGCAAAAAACGGAGATGATATATATTTAACAATTGACTCTAATATTGAACTTTTTGTTGAACAAGCCTTAAGAGAAAATTTTAGCAAATATCCAAGTGAATGGGCTGTTGCAGTAGTAGCGGATGCTAAAACAGGAAAAATTTTGGCAGCAAGTCAAAAGCCTAGTTATGATCCTAATGTGTTAAATATAGAAAATTACTTAGATATAACAGTATCAGAGCCTTATGAACCAGGTTCTATAATGAAAATATATACTTACATGGCAGCGATGGAAAGAGGAACTTATGATGGAACAAAAAAATTTACATCTGGAAAATATGTTCTTGAAGATGGTACTGTAATAAATGACTGGAATCCATATGGCTGGGGAGATATTACATATGATCAAGGGTTTCAAGCTTCAAGTAATGTTGGAGTTATTAATATTGTAAACAATTTTATTGATAAAAACATTTTAAAAGATTATTTTAAAAAAGCTGGTTTTGGAGAAAAAACAGGAATAACTCTTGCCAATGAACAATCTGGTAAAATAGGTTTTACTTATGAATCAGAAGTATATAATGCCGCTTTTGGTCAAGGAATTACAACTACACCAATGCAACATATCCAAGCTTTAACTTCAATTGCTAATGATGGAGTTATGTTAAGACCTTATATTGTAGATAAAATAGTTAATAGTGATGGTGAAATTATATATAAAGGAGAAAAAACAGAAGTTGCTACCATTGCATCTAAAAAAACTACCGATTATATAAGACAACTTATGTATGATACAGTTCATTCATCATGGAGTGCAGCTACCGCTACTATGTATAAAGTTCCAGGTTATGATGTTATTGGTAAAACAGGTACAGCTCAACTTGTAAACCCTTATACTAGAAGATATTATACTGACAATTATAATACAATTAAATCTTTTGTTGGTATGTGGCCTAAAGATGATCCACAAGTAATAATATATATATCAGCTAAAAAAATTACATATGGTACATCTAAGCCTTTATATGGAACAGCAAAAAGTATAATTACTAATGTAAGCAAATATTTAAATATATTAGGTACAAAAAATGATAACACAATTGAAAATGTAACTATAGATAGTTATTTAAATAAAGATATAACAACTGTTACAAAAGGATTTGATGAAAAGAAAATATCCTATTTAGTATTAGGAAATGGTAGTAAAGTAATTAATCAATATCCTAAAAAAAATTATCTTTTAAATAGTAATGAAAAAGTTATACTTTTAACATATGATACATCTTATAAGATGCCTAATTTAAAAAACTATAGTAAAAAAGAAGCAGAAGAAGTATGTAATATGTTAAATATATCTTGCTCTTTTAAAGGAAGTGGATATGTTTATAAACAAAGTATAAATAATGGTTCTAATTTAAATAGAACAACAAAAGTAGAGTTTGAAATGAAATAATCACAATTTTTTGTGATTTTTTTCTTAAATAATAATACTTTAATTGACTAAATAACATATTTTTTGTAAAATAAGTTTATAGATAACTGGAGGAATTTTTATGATAGATATTAATTTAATTAGAAATAATAAAGAATTAGTAAAAGAAAATATTAAAAAGAAATTTCAAAATGATAAACTTATTTTAGTTGATAAGATTTATGATCTTGATTTAAAGTTTCGTGAATTTAAACAAAAAGGGGATACTTTAAGGAGTGAAAAAAATACTTTAAGTAGTAAAATAGGTCTTTTAATGCGTGAAGGTAAAAAAGAAGAAGCTGAAAGTACAAAGAAAAAAGTTTCACAAATTAATGATGAAATATCTTTATGTGAAAAAGAAGAAGAAAGTTTAGAACAAGAAATAAAAGAAAAAATGATGGTTATTCCTAATATTATAGATAGTTCTGTACCAATAGGTAAGGATGATTCTTGTAATGTTGAAAAAGAAAGATTTGGCGAAGCGTATGTTCCTAAGTATGAAATACCTTATCATGCAGATATAATCGAAAAATTAAATGGACTTGATAAAATATCTGCAGGTAGAACAAGTGGGGAAGGATTTTATTATTTACTAGGTGATATAGCAAGACTTCATGAAGCATTACTTGCTTATGCTAGAGATTATATGATAGATAAAGGATTTACTTATGCTATTCCACCATTTATGATACATAGTGATGTTGTAAATGGCGTTATGAGTTTTGCTGAAATGGAAGCAATGATGTATAAAATCGAAAATGAAGATTTATATTTAATAGGCACAAGTGAACATTCTATGATAGGTAAATTTAAAGATCAATTAATAAAAAAAGAAGAATTACCAATAAAAATGACTTCATATTCTCCATGTTTTAGAAAAGAAGGAGGAAGTCATGGTCTTGAGGAAAGGGGACTTTATAGAGTTCATCAATTTGAAAAACAAGAAATGATTGTTCTTTGTGAACCCGAAGATTCAAACAAATATTATGAAGATATGTGGAAGTATACTGTTGAAGTATTTAGAAATATGAATGTACCAGTAAGACAACTTGAATGTTGTAGTGGTGATTTAGCAGATTTAAAGGTAAAGTCATGTGATGTAGAAGCTTGGAGTCCAAGACAACAAAAATACTTTGAAGTTGGTAGTTGTTCTAATTTAGGAGATGCTCAAGCAAGAAGACTAGGTATTCGTGTTAAAAGTGAAAAAGGAAACTATTATTTACATACTTTAAATAATACAGTAGTAGCATCACCTCGTGGATTAATTGCTGTAATTGAAAATAATTACAATGAAGATGGAAGTATTACTATTCCTGAAGTATTAAGACCATATATGGGTGGTAAAAAGATAATAAAATAATTATAGTTTTACTATAATTTTTTATCTTAAATATAATAAAATATTATAGAAAGAAGGAAAAATATGAAATATTTTTTTGCAGGGATAAAAGGTTCTGGTATGGCAGGACTAGCATGCATGTTAAAAAACTTAGGAAATGATGTAATTGGATGTGATGATACTAAAGTATATACTTTTACAGAAGATTCTTTATACGAAAATGATATAAAAGTTTATAAAGATGCTTATTTTTTAACAAGTGATATGATTTTTATTTATACTGCAGCAATTCATGAAGATCATTATGCTTATAAAAAAGCTAAAGAGTTAAATTGTAAAATGTATGGTTATTTTGAATACATTGGAGAATTAACTAAAAAGTATAAAACCATATGTGTAGCGGGAAGTCATGGTAAAACAACAACTACAGCACTTTTATCACATATATTTAAAAATACAATAAAAACAAACTATTTAATCGGAGATGGAACAGGCTTTATTGATAAAACTTCTTCTAATTTTGTTGTAGAATCTTGTGAATTTGAAAGACATTTTTTAAATTATTATCCTAAATATGCAATTATAACTAATATAGATTATGACCATGTTGACTGTTATAAATCAATTGATGAATATCGTGAAGTTTTTGAAGAATTTATAAAAAATGTTAGTAACAAAGTAGTTGCTTGTGGTGATGATGCTGAAATTAGAAAATTAAAAAGCGATAAGATAGTTTATTATGGTTTTAATGAAGACAATGATGTTGTTTGTAAAAATGCTATTTTTACTCCAGAAGGAAGTAGTTTTGATGTTTATATAGATAAAAAATTCTACGGACATTTTAAGCTTAATTTATATGGAAAACATATGCTTTTAGATGCTTTAGCATGTATTTATATGTGTTATTTAGAAAATATTGATGTTGATTTAATAATTGAAAATATTAATAACTTTAAAGGTGCTAAAAGAAGATTTAGTGAAACAAAAATAGGAAATAATATAATAGTAGATGATTATGCTCATCATCCAAATGAAGTTAAAACAGTAATAGAAACAGCAAGGCAAAAATATCCTACTAAACAAGTAGTGGCAGTTTTAATACCTTATACTATTTCAAGAACAAAAGCATTTTATAAAGATTTTGCAAATGTTTTAAAACAAGCAGATAAAGTATTTGTAACAGATATAGAGCCTGCAAGAGAAAGCTTTAAAGATTATCCTGGTGTTACATCTAATCTAATAATAGATTTAATACCAAATGCAGAACATATAAGTAAAGAAGAAATAAGTAAATTATATAAATATGATAATGCTGTTATACCATTTATGGGATGTAAAGATCCTACTTGGTTAATTGATGCTTATAAGGAAGGTTTAAAATGAATATAGATATCTTAAAAGTAGGTTATTTAGAAACTAATTGTTATATATTAACTAAAAATAATAAATCATTAATAATAGATCCAGGGGATGATGAAAATTTTATTGTTTCAAGAATTAAAAAGTTAAATACAACACCAATTGCTATTTTACTTACACATCATCATGAAGACCATACAGGATGTGTTAAACCACTTTCAAGTATGTATGGTATAAAAGTGTATGATTATAATAATTTATTTGAAGGTAACCATCAAATAGAAGACTTTTCTTTTGAAGTAATATATACAAAAGGTCATTCTGCTACTTCCGTTACTTACTATTTTCCTAAAGAAAAAGTTATGTTTGTCGGAGACTTTATCTTTTATGAAAATATAGGAAGAACAGATTTACCAACAGGAGATTATAAAGAAATGATAAAAAGTATTGATAAAATTGGAGAATATCCAAATGATACTAAAATATATCCAGGTCATGGAAGAACAACTACTTTAGAACATGAAAAAAAATATAATGAATATTTCTTGTTTGATAAATAAATATCAATTAATTTTGATATTTTTTTAATTTTTTATCATAAAATTTAGTGTGATGATTTATGAAAAATGCTTTATTATTTTTTTATAATATTTTTTTAGAAGAAATAGAAAAAATAAACGATAATTACTATTTTACTTATCAAAATAGTGATTTTGTTGTTCATAAATATATAAGAAATATAGAGGAAGTAATAAATATATATAATTTAAATAAAGAAATGTTACAAAATAATATAATTACCTATGAAATAATTTTAACAAAAGAAAATAATGTATTGTTTTATGAAGAAACCTCTTATTATTTATTAATGAAATTACCTAATATTAAAAATAGAATAATTACAATTGATGATGTGTTAAGTTTTAATTATGTTTCAAAAAACAATTATAATTTACTTGATAAATCGATGTGGAATGTTAATTGGGAAAAGAAAATAGATTATATTGAATATCAATTTAGTCAAATGGCTAAAAAGTATAAAAATATAAATGAAGGAATTAATTATTATTTAGGAATATGGGAAAATGCAATTAGTTATTATAATGATAATGTTATTTTAAAACAAGAAGTTAAGTTTATTTGTCATAAAAGATTAGAAGTAAATACTGATTTATTAGAATTTTTAAATCCCTTAAATTTTGTTATCGATTATAAAGAAAGAGATATTGGAGATTATTTAAAGTCTTATATTATAAATGAAAAGTATACATATTTAAAATTAAAAAGTATTTTAAATAAGTTATCACATGATAGAAATGATGTTGCTAGATTTATAACAAGACTTATGTTTCCATCATTTTATTTTGATAAATATGAAGAAATAATAATAAATGAAGAAGAGGATAAATCTATTTTGTATTTTAATACAATAATAAATAGTTATGAGGATTTTTTAAGATTTATTTTTAATTATTATAAAAATTTAGGACTTCCTTACTTAACATGGTTATTTAATAATAAAAAAGAGGATTAAACCTCTTCGATTATTCTTACTTCTTTAATTTCTGGTACCTTATCTATAATTGTTCTTTCAATACCATCTTTTAAAGTTATTTCTTGCATAGGGCAATGTTTACATGCCCCTTGTAATGTAACGTATAAAATGTTTCCGTCAATTTTTACAAATTCAATATTACCACCATCATTCATTAAAAATGGTCTTAATTCATTAATTACTTCTAATACTTTTTCTTCCATAATTTTTTTCCTTTCTTTTATTTGATTATAACTTTTTTAATGTTTTTTGTAAAGGTGGTAGAAAAAACTTGATTTTTGTTGTATAATAAAAACGAAAAAAGAAAACATCTAGGGTGGTGTATATATGACAAAGTATAAAGTAGGAAGTACTGTTACAGGTAATATAACAGGAATAGAAAAATATGGAGCATTTGTAAGTTTAGATGATTATTACAGTGGACTTATTCATATTTCAGAAATTTCAGAAGGTTTTGTAAAGGATATTAATGATTATGTTAATCTTGGTGAAACAATAAGTGCTAAAATAATTGAAGTAGATGATGAGAGTTGTCATGTTAAATTAAGTATAAAAAATATTAAGAGTAAACCTAATAGAAGGAAAAGGAATATTGAAGAAGTTGGTAGTGGATTTGGAATTTTAAAAGAAAATTTAGATGAATGGGTAGAAAAAGCAAAAAAAAGCAAAAAAAATTAGAAATTATATTGACAAAAGAACAATAATAAGATATATTTAATATCGTCGAATGAATTTCATTGACATTGTTAGAATGTTAATGGGCGATTAGCTCAGTTGGTTAGAGCACCTGCCTTACAAGCAGGGGGTCATAGGTTCGAGTCCTATATCGCCCACCATTAGTGCCGACTTAGCTCAATAGGTAGAGCAACTGACTTGTAATCAGTAGGTTGAGGGTTCAATTCCTTTAGTCGGCACCATATTTTTGGAGGAATAGCGAAGTGGTCAAACGCGGCAGACTGTAAATCTGTTCCTAACGGTTCCATGGTTCAAATCCATGTTCCTCCACCACTTATATTGCCTCGTAGCCAAGCGGTAAGGCACGAGACTTTGACTCTCGCACGCGCTAGTTCGAATCTAGCCGAGGCAACCACTTTTTAGTATTACGTTCCGCTAGCTCAGTTGGTAGAGCATTTGACTTTTAATCAAAGGGTCTGGAGTTCGAATCTCCAGCGGGACACCATTTTTTTTGCCTGAGTGGCGGAATAGGTAGACGCACAGGACTTAAAATCCTGCGTGGTTAATCCCACGTGCCGGTTCAAGTCCGGCCTTAGGCACCATCTTTTATGGAGGAATACCCAAGTCTGGTTGAAGGGACCGGTCTTGAAAACCGGGAGGTCGGAGACGGCGCAGGGGTTCGAATCCCTTTTCCTCCGCCATTATATATATTTTATCGCGGGGTGGAGCAGCTTGGTAGCTCGTCGGGCTCATAACCCGAAGGTCATAGGTTCAAATCCTGTCCCCGCAACCATGGTTCCGTGGTGTAGTGGTTATCACGTCTGCCTGTCACGCAGAAGATCGCGGGTTCAAGTCCCGTCGGAACCGCCATATATGGCTTCATAGCTCAGTCGGTAGAGCAGCGGACTGAAAATCCGTGTGTCGCTGGTTCAAATCCCGCTGGAGCCACCAGATATGCGAATATAACTCTTTTTTAAAGAGTTTTTTTGTGCTTAAATATTGACTAAGATTTTATAATTTTATATAATTATCTTATAGGATAGGATAGATGCTTATGAAAGAGAAAAAAGGAATAAAAATATCAATTATTTT
>HF999789.1 GCA_000434175.1 Mycoplasma sp. CAG:611 | reverse complement strand
AATTAGTTATTTATCTAAAACTCGAAAAGTTCGAGCAGATTTTCTTTTGGTACCTGTGGTGGGACTCGAACCCACATGGTTTCCCATTAGATTTTGAGTCTAACATGTCTACCGATTTCATCACACAGGCATTTACATGATTAATTATAACATACAACAAGACAAAAGAAAAGAACTTTTATAGTTCTTCAACTTCAACTTCTTTATATCTAGATTCGTATAAATCAACATCATCTTCATTTGTTGTTATATCTTCTAATTTAGGTAAATCTTCTTTAGAAGAAAGACCAAAGTAATCTAAAAACTGATTAGTTATACCATATAAATTAGGTCTACCTGGTAAAGTACTTTTACCTAATTCTTTAACAAAATCTTTAGCTATTAAATTTCTTATCATTTGACTTGAATTAATACCTCTAAGTTCATCAACTTGTGCTCTTGTTATTGGTTCATTATAAGCTATTATAGCAAGAGTTTCCAAAGCACTTTGAGAAAGTGTTTTTACACTATCTTTTTCTACATATTTTTCATAAAAATATTTATGTTCTTTTTTAGTTGTTAGTTTATAATTATCCCCAAATTTTTTTATAATAATTCCTTTATCAGGACTTGTATATTCTTTTTGAAGTTCATTAATTAAACATTTAACATTTTCTTCATCTGTTTCTAAAATATCACAAATATCTTTCATATCTATTCCTTCATCCCCCACAAGGAATAAAAGACCTTCAAGTACTGCTTTTAAATTCATAAGTTAACACCTGCTTCACAATATATTTTATCAAAATTATTTTCTTGAATAATTTTTAATTCATTATTTTTTGCCATCTCAAGTATAGATAAAAAAGTAACTACAACATAAGGTTTACTATAATTTTCAAAAAGATCAAAAAACTCTACTTTTTTTCTTAATTTTAATATATTTCTAACTTGATATGTTCTTTCTTCAACACTTATTTCTTTGGTTGTTACTTTAGTAGAAATTGGTTTTTCATAATTTTTTCTTTCTAAAAATCTACTAAAAGCTTTAAGTAAATCATCTAAAGTAACATCTTCTCCTAATTTAATTTCATCACTTTTAAATTCTTTTAAAGAAGAGGTTGATTTAGTAAATAAATCTTTTCTTTCTTCTTCAAGTTGTTTTAAAATTGGAGTTGTTTCTTTATATTTTTTATATTCAATTAATCTATTTATTAATTCTTCTTTAGCATCAATTTCATCTTCATCTTCTTTTTCTGGTCTTGGAAGAAGATAATTAGATTTCATATACATAAGTTCACTTGCCATAACTAAATAGCTTGATGCGATACTTAAGTTTAATTCTTTCATATGAGAAATAAAATCTAAATATTGATTAGTAAGACTAACTATTTCAATATTAAAAATATCCATTTTTGATTCTTTTATTAAATGTAATAATAAATCAAGTGGTCCTTCAAAGTCATTTATTTTAAATTTATAATCCATATTACAACATCCTTTTATATAACAAATAAATTATAGCATACTTTGAAAGAATTTGCATTATTTTTTGTTTTATGATATAATATAAACACTTTTTAAGGAGGTATATATGGCAAATAGATGTGGAGATTGTGACTTTTTAAATTATAGAGATACTAAATGGGGTGGAGATAAAGTTTGGTGTAATTACAAAGGATATTATGTAAAACCAGGGGAAGTTGCTTGTGATAATTATACATATAAAGGACATAGATATGGTAGATATTTAATAACAGCAACTTGTAAAATATTAAATATCGATAATGAAAAATGTAAAAAACTTTATGATGCTTTTGATATTGTAAGAGATGAAAAAACACCAGAAACAGAAAATATGTATGACATGATAAAAGGTTATGATATTGTTGGACCTCAAATAGCAACAAAACTATTTAATGATAGTTTTAAAGAAGAAATTGCTTATTCAATGTTAAATGATTATATTTTACCATGTTTAACTTTAGTACAAAATGGATCATATCTTGAAGCAGTTAATTTATATGATGATATGACTATGACTTTATATAACTTCTATTTTAAAAAAGAAGATAATTTACCATTAACAAGAAAAAAAGACTAATAAGTCCTTAATTTTTCGGCTTAAAAATAAGAGCAAAGATAAAACTATATATAATAGCACTTGTTATACCTGCAGCAGTTAAACTTAAAAGTCCCATTTTAAGTCCCATAAAACCATTAATTGTAGATTCATGCATAGCACCATGAATTAATAAATGTCCAAAACTTGTAATAGGCACTAAACTTCCTCCCCCTACTTTTAATATTATTTTATCATAAATATTAAATACATCTAGAAAAGCCCCTACTACAACAAAAATACTTGTTATATGTCCTGCAGTTAATTTTGTATTATCTAAAATAATTTGAGCAACAGCACAAACAAAACCACAAAATAAAAATGAATATAAATATGTCATAACGCCTCCAAACATACTGCATTAGCTATAGCTACAATAGGATTTTTTTGATAAACAAAAGTTGGTGAAAAAAGTTCTCCTGTTGCTACAAGTAATACTTTTTTAAATTCTTTTTTCTTTAATTTATCAAATACATAAGAATAGTTTACTAAACAACTACAAACTGGTCCTGATCCTCCAGCTGTTATTTCTTTTTGTTTAGTAAAATCATATAACATACTACCACAGTCATTATAATTACTTCCAAGAATAATATTATATTCTTTTTTTATGTAATCTTTTAATATTTTCTTACCAAATATCCCTAAATCTCCAGTTAAAACAAGGTCATAATCATCTATTTTAGTATTTGTATTTTTTAAATGATTATAAATTGTATCAGCAGCAGCGGGTGCCATAATACTTCCTTGATTATTTACATCAGTTTGATTTAAATTAATTATTTTTCCAATTGTAGAACTACTAATTCTCACGCCTTTTTTAACATTTGATAAATAACAACTAGCTCCCCCAGTTGATGTAAAAGTTGATGTTTTGGGTTTTGGAGCTCCATACTCAACAGGATTTCTAAATTGTTTTTCACTAACTAAATTATGAGATGATGTTGTGCATATACAATTATTTATTTTTTTACTGTCTATAAAAGTAGATGCTATTATTATTTGTTCTACACTAGTAGCACATGCTGTATAAACTCCTAAAAAAGGAATATTATATTTTAAACTTCCATAAGAAGATACAGATATTTGATTTGATAAATCTCCTCCAATTAAAAGATTAATATCTTTACTTTCTTTATTTAACTTTTTTAAAAGTATATCTATACTTTCACTAAAAAGCTTTACTTCTGCTTTTTCAAAAGACTTTTCATTCATATAATAATCTTTATAACTTTTATCAAAATAATTACCATAATTACCTTCTTTTTCTAAATGCCCTGAAATAGTAGAAGTTTCATTTAAATATACATTACTATAATTAAAAGTCATATTATTCCTCCTAGTAAATACCTAATTAATCCAAATAAATAAGCACTAACTACACCATATAAAATAACACTTCCTGCAAGTTTAAACATATTACTACCAAAACCATATATTAAACCTTCATTCTTATAATCAAGAGTAGCACTTTGCATTGAATGAGCAAACCCTGTTATAGGAATAATTGCACCCATTTTAGCAAAATTAACAAACTTATCAAAAAAACCAAGTGCCGTAAATAAACATGCAAAAAATATTAAAGTAGATATCATATAAACACCAGATTCACTCTTAGTTATATTTAAAATACTAGAATAAAATTCAATTAATAAATTACCTAAAGATCCGATTAAACCACCAAAAACAAATGCTTTTACAACATTAAGTAACTTATTTTCTTTAGGAAGATACTTTTTTACTATTTCATTATACATTTTTTCTTTCATAAACTTTTCCTTTCAAGTTTATTTTACCTATTTTAACTATTTTTATACAAAAATAAAAAAACTTATGATTTATAAACCATAAATTTAACACTTTATAGTTTTTAACGAGATCTCAGATACAGTTAAGTTAACGAGGTCGTTATTAACAAAATTTTACAACTTCCCGCAGGATTTCATCCTGCAGGGAAGAAGTCTATAATCCTAGTGTATATGGTGAACTCGAAGTTCCAGATCCACCAGTTATTTGAATATCTGATTTTAGGTATAAGACAGGATAAGATTCAACATACTCAGTCCCTACGGCTAATAAATTAATAAATCCTTTAGTATCGACATAGTAAACATGACTACCCGTATGAGAGCCTTGATCCAAAGTCCATATACCATAGCTAGATTTAGATATTACATTATATAACAATAACCACTCATTAGCCTTTATATTGTATAACCAGTTTGTACCGTTACATGCTCTTATATCATTTGATGATGAGTTAGTATCCCATATAGTATCCCATATTTTTTTACCTTCACAATTTTCTGTTGCATAACCATAATCACTAACATACATTAATCCTATTTTACCAGTCCAACTATTTGGATTTGTTCCATTATAATATGTGCTTCCGTTTATTTTTCTTTCATATTGGTACATATCTACTGAAGTTGTCGAAGTTGAATTATATCCTCCTAAATAATATTTTGCTTGTCCTGTCATATTTTTTGCTTCACTTATTAAATTACTATAATATGTACCATTTAAATCTCTATTTGATGAAGCAGGTCTAGCCCAATTATTATATCCATTAACACTTGCAGCCACCATTATTACATTATAGTTTTTATCTTTTTCTAAATATTCAACTTTTGATTTATTATTATATTGCAATAACATTAAATTATCTTGTTTACTATAATTATAAGCTGTTGTTGCATCATCCCAATACCAAGAATATTTTGACTCATTACTTACTAATTTTATTCTATTTTCAATATTCCCTGTTCCATCATCAGTTGGAAATACTCCTATTATTCTCCATACTTCATTATTAAATGTTACATAGTTTTTTGG
>HF999788.1:3568-3830 GCA_000434175.1 Mycoplasma sp. CAG:611 | reverse complement strand
TCAAGGTATCGCGGGAAGTGGTAAAACAAGTGTTGCTCTTCATAGAATTGCTTTTCTTTTATATAAAATAGAAAATCTATCATCTAAAAATGTTCTTATATTTTCTCCAAATAATATTTTTAGTGAGTATATATCAAACGTATTACCTGAACTTGGGGAGGATAATCCTAGTGAAACAACTTATGCTAATTTTTTAGAATCATGTATAAAAGAATATAAAACAATTGAAACATTTACAGAATTTATAGCAAGATATTACAAA
>HF999788.1:2979-3517 GCA_000434175.1 Mycoplasma sp. CAG:611 | reverse complement strand
AATTATGATTTAGTTAAATATAAACAAAGTGACGAAATAATAAAAGATATTGAAGATTATGTTTTATATTTAATAAAAAATATTAAGTTTACTAAGAATATTGAAATAGATATATTTAATGAAGTAACAAAAGAACAATTAAAAAAATTATTTGAAAGATATGATAGATTTCCTTTATTTACAAGAATAACAGAAATAAGTAAAAAATTAAGTGAAAACTATGCAAGAGGGAAACTTACCTTAGCAAGAAGTATAAATAAAAAGATACTTGAATCGATGAATATAGAAAAAAATTATAAAAAAATATATTATAATTTTTATAAAAGTAAATTTTGTAAAATTAAATTAAGTGATAATGAAATAAGAAAATTTGTTAATAAAAATAAAATAAATTATGAAGATGCAATTATTTTTTCTTATATAAAAGGACTTCTTGAAGGCTTTAATTATAATAATATGATAAAAGAAATTGTTGTAGATGAAGCACAAGATTATACACTTTTACAATACAAAATACTTACTAAAATATTTAAAAAAA
>HF999788.1:2645-2845 GCA_000434175.1 Mycoplasma sp. CAG:611 | reverse complement strand
ATACTTAGAATTAACAAAAACATATCGTTCTAGTAAAGAAATAATTGAATATACAAATAAAATTCTTAATTTAAAGTTTGTAAGTGCTATTAGAAAAGATAATAATAAACCTGTTTTATTTAGAAAAGAAACTAATTTAAAAAAACAGTTATTAAATGATATTAATTATTTAAAAAATGAATATAAAAGTGTAGCTATCA
>HF999788.1:0-2611 GCA_000434175.1 Mycoplasma sp. CAG:611 | reverse complement strand
AGCTATCATCACAAAAGATGATGAAGAGGCAAATGAAATTTATAATTTATTAAAAGATAATATTAATATAGGAAAAATAACAATAAATGAAGAAATATTTAGAAAAGACTTAATTGTAGTACCTTCATATATGGCTAAGGGTCTAGAATTTGACAGTGTTATTGTTTATAATAAAATTAATAACATTTATAAAGAAAATGAAAAATATTTATATTATGTGGCATGCACAAGAGCACAACATGAACTTATAATATATAATTAGAAAGGAACTTTTTATGAAACAAATAACAATGGTAACGGGAAATCTTGGAAAATTAAGAATAGCAAAAGAAATATTTAAAGCTTATAATATAGAATTACTACATGAAAAGATGGATACATTTGAAATACAAAGTATGGATGTATGTGAAGTATCTAAATATTCAGCTTTATATGCTTCTAAAAAACTTAATAAAGATGTAATAAAAGCAGATGTTGGTTATTATATTGAAGAATTAAATGGTTTTCCAGGCCCATTTTTAAGATATATTAATGAAACTCTTATTTCAAGTGATATAATAAAGATGATGAAAGATAAAACAAATAGAAAAATTATATTAAAAGAATGTTTAACTTATGCTTCAAAAGATGGGAAAATAAAACAATTTGTAAATGAAGAGGAAGCCACTTTAAGTGATAAACCATATGGAAGTGGAACAACATTTGATAAAATAGTTATATTAAAAGAAGATGCTTTACCAAAATCAATGAATAAAGATGAAAAAAATTATAAACATTTTGAAAAAACTTTAACTATATATAATAAAATGGCTGAATATTTAGAAAATTTATAAGGAGGACTTTATGGAATTATTAGATTTATATGATGATAAAGGAAGAACAATAGGAAAAACTATAAAAAGGGGAGAAAATTTTAATGAAGGAAATATTATGTTAAGTGTAATATTTATAAGAAATAATGATAATATGTTTTTAATTCAAAAAGCAAGTAAAGATAGAAAAAATAAATATACTTCAACTGGAGGGCATGTTATTCATAATGAAGATGGTTTAACTACAATAATAAGAGAAGTTAAAGAAGAATTAGGACTTGATATTAAAAAAGAAGAAATAAAAAAATTAGATTTGATTAAACATCCTTCAAGACCTTGTCTTATTAATGTATATTTATTAGAGAAAGATATAGATATAAATACTTTAACTTTACAAAACGAAGAAGTAGAAGAAGTAAAATGGATGAGTGAACAAGAAATATTATCTTTAATTAATAAAGATTTATTTTTAGAATCACATGGTTATTTATTTAAGAAATATTTTACTAATGAAATAATAAAAGTGTGTACAACAGAAGATGCCAACATGTTAAATAAATTATTA
Source organism: Mycoplasma sp. CAG:611 (assembly GCA_000434175.1). GTDB lineage: Bacteria > Bacillota_I > Bacilli_A > RF39 > UBA660 > CAG-611. The sequence continues at coordinate 1,234 of HF999788.1, read as the reverse complement.
ACTGATTTAATTAATGATGAAAGAAAGTATGATGATAACATAAATGAAAATTTTATAGTTAGTTCATTTTATGAGAATATTTATACTGATAAAAATAAATGCCTTTTAGCAGTAAAAAATAATAATAACATTATTGGATATCTTTATGGATATGTTTGTGAAAATAATGTTGATAAAGAAAAAATTGCTATTATTGATGCTTTATATGTAGAAAATTTATATAGAAATAAAGGATTAGGGAAAGCTTTAATAAATAGGTTCAAAGTTTGGGCTTATGAAAACAATGTAAAAATAATTGAACTTAAAGTATGTAATAATAATACTAGTGCAATTAAATTATATAAAAGTGAAGGATTTACTGAATTTAAAACAATTATGAGAGTAAAAATATAAAATTATATAATAAAAATAAGGTTTAAAATATTTGACAAAATAAATTTTAATAGTATAATTAAAAACAAGTGAGGAGATATAAACTTAATAGTTAGCTATCTCGGGGTAAAACCTACACGAGCTTTATGCACGGAGTCACCTATATAATAAGGGTAATTTCGTGCTTTTATTATATAAAAATGAGGAGGAAGAATTATGAAATATTTTAAAAAAATTGAAGGAGAAAAAGTTTATTTATCACCAATGAATTTAGAAGATATTGAAAAATATGTTAAATGGATGAATGATTTTAGTACAACTGATGGACTTGGAAGTTCTACTAGAGTAACTACTTTTGAAAGTGAAAGATCTTGGCTTATTAATAATATGGATAAAAAAGAACAACAATTTGCTATCGTATTAAAAGAAACAGATGAACTTATTGGTAATTGTGGTTTTGTTGATATTAATCATTTACATCAAAGAGGAGAAGTAGGGTTATTTATCGGAGCAGAAGAGAATAGATCAAAAGGTTATGGTACTGAAGCATTAAGTTTACTTGTTGAGTATGGATTTAATTATTTAAATTTAAAAAATATTATGTTAAAGGTATTCTCTTTTAATAAAAGAGCTATAAAATCATATGAAAAAATTGGATTCAAAGTCTTTGGAAAAAGAACAGAAGATTATTATTTAAATGGTAAATGGTATGATGAATATTTTATGGAAATATTAAAAAATGAAAAATAAATTATATTTGTCAACAAAAATGGTTGACAAACAAATAATGATATGTTAATCTTTAACTAGAATTTAAAGAGAAAGGAGTGAAAAAATGAAGAAGTTTAGATTCAAAAAATTA
>HF999787.1 GCA_000434175.1 Mycoplasma sp. CAG:611 | reverse complement strand
GGCAATTAAGGTAGGACCAGTGACTGGGGTGAAGTCGTAACAAGGTATCCCTACGGGAACGTGGGGATGGATCACCTCCTTTCTATGGAGAAAGATTATTATAGTAATATAGTTCTTAGCTATAAACGTTTTGCTTAGTTTTGAGAGACCATATCTCTCAAGAAAATAGTTCTTTGAAAACTAGATAATGTATAAGGGTAATCTTGAAATTCAAGATTATTAAGATTTAATTGAGTAAATTTTAAATTTGTTCTTAAATCTCATCAAAATAGGATACAAAATATCAAACAAATGGTGGTTAAATTATTAAGAGCGCATGGCGAATGCCTTGGCACTAGAAGCTGATGAAGGACGTGACGAACAACGATATGCTTCGGGGAGCTGTAAGTAGCTTTGATCCGGAGATTTCCGAATGGGGAAACCCACTGATAGTAATGTGTCAGTATCATACAGTGAATTCATAGCTGTATGAGATGAACCCGGTGAACTGAAACATCTTAGTAGCCGGAGGAGTAGAAAGAAAAATCGATTCCCTTAGTAGTGGCGAGCGAAAGGGGAACAGCCCAAACCAATCTTCGGATTGGGGTTGTAGGACTTCTCATTAAGAGTAAAAAATTCATAATATAGTTGAAGTATCTGGAAAGATATACCGTAGTAGGTGATAGTCCTGTAAATGAAATATTATGAACTCTGAGGAGTATCCTGAGTAGGGCGGGACACGTGAAACCCTGTCTGAATCTGCGGGGCCCATCCCGTAAGGCTAAATACTCTCTAATGACCGATAGTGAACAAGTACCGTGAGGGAAAGGTGAAAAGAACCCCGGGAGGGGAGTGAAATAGAATACTGAAACCATGTGCTTACAAGAAGTCAAAGCCCGTTAATGGGTGATGGCGTGCCTTTTGCAGAATGAACCGGCGAGTTATTGTTGCATGCAAGGTTAAGTTGAAGAGACGGAGCCGAAGCGAAAGCGAGTCTGAATAGGGCGCTTTAGTATGCAGTAATAGACCCGAAACCGAGTGATCTATCCTTGAGCAGGTTGAAGTGGTGGTAACACACCATGGAGGACCGAACCGACGTCTGTGAAAAAGGCGCGGATGACTTGAGGATAGCGGAGAACCCGAAACCGAGTGATCTAGCCATGAGCAGGTTGAAGTAAGGGTAAGACCTTATGGAGGACCGAACCGACGTACCCGGAAACGTGCGCGGATGACTTGTGGTTAGCGGAGAAATTCCAATCGAACTCGGATATAGCTGGTTCTCCCCGAAATAGGTTTAGGCCTAGCCTTCTAATTAGTTACCTGGAGGTAGAGCACTGAATGTAAGATGGCGGCGTATAGCTGTACTGATTGCAATCAAACTCCGAATGCCAGGCTAATATGTAGAGGAGTCAGTGTATGGGTGATAACGTCCATACGCGAGAGGAAAACAATCCAGACCGCCAGTTAAGGTCCCAAAATTTATGCTAAGTGGGAAAGGATGTGGAGTCGCTAGAACAGCTAGGAGGTTGGCTTAGAAGCAGCCATCCTTTAAAGAGTGCGTAATAGCTCACTAGTCGAGTGGCACTGCGCCGAAGATGTACCGGGGCTAAAGCATAATACCGAAACTGCGGATTACTTTGTAATGGTAGGGGAGCGTTCTAAGTGCGCTGAAGGTTGATCGTAAGGACAGCTGGAGCGCTTAGAAGTGAGAATGCCGGTATGAGTAGCGCAAGACGTGTGAGAATCACGTCCACCGTTTGCCCAAGGTTTCCTGGGTCAAGTTCGTCTTCCCAGGGTTAGTCGGGTCCTAAGGCGAGGCCGAAAGGCGTAGTCGATGGACAACAGGTTGATATTCCTGTACCACCTATATGACTGATGGAGTGACGAAGGAGGCTAACAAGTGCCTGTTATTGGATTCAGGTCTAAGCACAAAGGCTTATATGTAGGGAAATCCGCATATTGGTAGGCTGAAGTGTGATGGCGAAAAAAGTAGCAATACAATTGAAGACTTGTGACGCCAAACTTCCAAGAAAAGCTTCTAGGGTTAATTGTATAGGTGCCCGTACCGAGAACCGCCACAGGTGGGCAAGGAGAGTATCCTAAGGTGAGCGAGAGAACTATGGTTAAGGAACTCGGCAAAATGACCCCGTAACTT
>HF999786.1 GCA_000434175.1 Mycoplasma sp. CAG:611 | reverse complement strand
TTATCTTTAACTTATGAAATAATAGAAACTTTAAATTTAGGAGATGAGATAAAAAATATTTCTTTTGGTGATGATACTTCCTATGTAGGTGGTTATTATAACTTTGAAGAAAAAAAATTAACTTTAAATATTCAAAAATTATTGCAAGTAAGAAATTTGAATATACTTTCAAATGAAAATTTTGTAATTGAATATTTAACAATATTATTTCACGAAATATTTCATGCTATCCAATACCAATATATGATTAATTATGATAATTATTTAATATCCGTAATGAAACAATTATCCATTAATATAAAGCAAAATAGAGAGTTAAATACTCAACTACATGATTTGATTCCTGATGAGCGTGAGGCAAGTATTGAAAGTGCAAAATTGATATATGATTTTGCACAACAAAATAAATTATTAAATACAATGGAATGCAATGAAACTACTAATAACTTAAATTTTTACTTGTCAAATGGATATATTTGTAGGAGTAGAATATCAATTTTTCCTTATCAAAGTATTTCTAGGTTTGATAAAACGATCCCAACATTAATTGACAAAGAAGTAGATACCTATAATAAATTAATATATGGTTTAGATATACATAGTAATCCAACGCTTTCACTTTTAGAATCTGAAAGCAAAAAGAGGTTATTAAAATTATAATATTTTGTGTTATAATTTTGATATAAATGAAAGGAGGGTTTTATGAGCAAAAACAGTGGAAGATTTATTTCTAGAGAAACAGACACATACTGGAACGGCGATAGAGCTATTACAGATACATTTATGCTAGATGATGGTACATTAGTATATCATACATATAATGTAACTGCAGATGGTAGAGAACATAGTCACCAAATAATGGATGAATATGGTCGTCATATTTATGCTCGTGCTATTGGTGGTGATCATCCTTGGATAGAATTAGATAGAATGAATGCTTTAAGATGGTTATCAACATTATCACCAGAAAAATTGAATGTTGCACTAAATGTAATGAACAAAGAACA
>HF999785.1 GCA_000434175.1 Mycoplasma sp. CAG:611 | reverse complement strand
AAAACCCTTATAAAATGGGCACAAAAAATGAGAGCACGGTTAAATGCTCTCTTCAGGGGGCAAACTCAAATCACGTACTCCTAAATTTAATTATACATTTTTCTTTTATTTTTAAAGGAAAAATGTAATATATAATTTATTAAAGTTGACTATAATTTATTTAAAAACTACCCATTGGGTAGTTAAGTGGGTAGTTGAAAAATAAAAAAGATTATTAACTAAAATATAAGTTAATAATCCAAAAATTTGTTTACATCTTACGATTCTTTTCTTTTAAATCAACAAAGGCTATTGTATGAAATTGTCCATTAACATTTTCATACATTATTCCTGCATCACAACCAGTAAGCGACATTTCACTTTCTAGTACCTCTAATGGAGTATTATACTCTTTATCAGATGTTGGATATTCAACAAAATATGTATAATCAACATTAGCAAAATAAGCTTTAATAACATTATTTTTTGACAATAACATTACATATTGATATGTTGACAAGTATTTTGAATCATATTCAGATAAGCCATTTTTTAAATAATTTTCAAATAAGTTTTGCATAATATTCTCCTATTATCTACACATTTT
>HF999784.1 GCA_000434175.1 Mycoplasma sp. CAG:611 | reverse complement strand
TTATATCCTTCATCTAAATATTTTTTTACTTTCTTATCATATGATTTATTATTTAATTGTTCTTTAGCTAAATTATATAATAATTTTATATCGTTTGATTCACTACCAAATACTAGTTTATTTACATTTAGATAATTTAATATTTTTAAAGCACCATAACTAAATACATCAGCACTTTGACTAGAAAAAACAAAAGGAAGTTCAATAACAAGATCAATACCATTTTCTAAACATATTCTAGTTTTATCCCATTTATTTAAGATAGATACTTCACCTCTTTGAAGAAAGGAAGTGGATATTACTGCCACTATAATACTATTAGGATACATTCTTTTTATTTCTTTAATATGATATAAATGTCCATTATGAAATGGATTATATTCTGCAATTACTCCAATTACATCCATAAGATCACCTCTTTGTTCTTTTATATAATACCATAAAATTAAAATAAAATAAACTTGAATATAATGAATATTTACAAACAATATTCCTGAACTATGTAATAATTTAAATATTAAAAATGAAAAAATTAATATGATTAAAAAATTAGCTAAATCATTATTTACAAAATATAATACAAAAAGTGTTTTTTATAATGACAATAATAAAATGATATATCATTTTGAGTTTGATGTAGTTAGTATGTTAAATGGAAAAAACTATTACATAGTGCAAAAACTAAAATTAATAGATAAAAAAAACAAATTCTTCCACTGGGAGTACTAATAATTAATACCGTACCAGTTTACAAAAAATCTGCTTTCTAATGAAATTATAATAGTTTTTAAGTAATATGTCAAAAAAACTTCATTTTTAATGTAATATTTGATAAAATAATATATGTAATAAGTAAGGTGTTAATATGGAAGATAAAAGAAATTATTTATTTTATGATTATATTAAAGATTATATTGATTATACTAAATATGAAAGAAAGTTAAGTAAAGAAACTAGTAAGAATTATGAATATGATTTAATGCATTTTAGTATGTTTTTAGAAGACAATAAAAATGAGTATAATTTAAGTGATATAACTTCTATTAAACAGAGTATAATTGAAGACTACCTTAGTTATTTAAATACTAATAAAGATAGTAGAACTATAGCTAGAAATATGACTTCTTTAAATAACTTTTTTAAGTATTTAATGATAGAAAAAGTAATTGAAGTTAACCCATGTGAATTTATTGATAGACCTAAACTTAGTAAAAAATTACCAAATGTATTAAGTGTTGAAGAAGTAGATAAACTTTTAGATATAAAACTTAATACAAGATTTGACTATCGTAATAAAGCTATGTTAGAATTATTATATAGCAGTGGACTTAGAATAAGTGAACTTGTTAATTTAACAACTAGAGATATTGATTTTACTAATTCAATTGTCAGATGTTTTGGTAAGGGTTCTAAGGAAAGAATTGTTCCTATTAATGAGTATTCACTTTATTATATTAAGTTATACTATGACATGAGAGATACATTTTTTAAAGGTAAAGTAAATGATTATTTGTTTTTAAATAATCATGGAAAAAAGCTTACTAGACAAGGTTTTAATAAAATTCTTGATAAAATACTTGAAACATGTGATATAAATAAAAAAGTAACACCACATACGCTTAGACATTCTTTTGCAACTCATATGTTAAATGGTGGCGCTGATTTAAGAAGTATACAGATTTTACTAGGACATAGCGACATTTCTACTACAAAAATATATACACATATTAGTAGAGAAAAAATTAAAAATGATTATGAAATGTATCATCCAAGAAGTAAGGAGGAATAATATATGAAATTTAACAGAGTATTTTTAATTGTTTTAGATTCTTTAGGAGTAGGGGAAGCATCTGATGCTTTAAAATATGATGATGTTGGAAGTAATACTTTAGGGCATATTAATGATGCTAGAAATTTATTTATACCAAATTTAGAAAAATTAGGGTTTTTAGATACTTTAAAACTAAGTAATAAAAAAGATGTTGATGCTTATTATACAATAGCTAGCACTAATAATCCTGGAAAAGATACTTTAAATGGCCATTATGAAATGATGGGGATTAAAATTACTGAACCATTTAAATATTTTTATAAAGAAGGATTCCCAAAAGAATTAATAAATGAAATAGAAAGACAAACTAAAAGAAAAGTTATTGGAAATGTTGCCGCAAGTGGTACAGAAATTATCCAAGAATTAGGGGAACAGTCAATAATGGAGGGAAGTTTAATTGTTTATACTTCTCATGACTCTGTTCTTCAAGTGGCAGCTCATGAAAAAGTAATTCCAGTTGATATGTTATATAAATATTGTGAAATAATAAGAAGAATAACAACAGATAATAAATGGAAAGTTGGAAGAGTTATTGCAAGACCATTTGTAGGAAGAAAAAAAGGTGAATTTAAAAGAACTACTGGAAGAAGGGATTTTTCTTTAAATCCACCATATAAAAGTGTTTTAAATTACTTACAAGATCATGATTTAAGTGTTATATCTATTGGAAAAATATATGATATATTTAATGGTCAAGGAATAACTAAAAAAATATCTTCTGGTACTAATAAAGAAGGAATTGATAAAATACTTGATATTATGGATAAAAAGTTCACAGGATTATGCTTTGCAAACCTAAATGATTTTGATTGTTTATATGGCCATAGAAGAGATGTAAATGGCTATGCTGATGCGATTGAAGCTTTGGATGTAGAAATACCTTTGATGTTAAATAAACTTAATCCAGACGATTTATTAATTATTACAGCAGACCATGGAAATGACCCAACATTTAAAGGAACAGATCATACAAGAGAATATGTACCTGTAATTGTTTATAGTAGTGTCTTTAAAGAACCTAAGCAACTTGATAAATTACCATCTTTAGCGGATGTTGGTGCTACTATTGCCGAAAACTTTAATGTGGAAAAACCTGCGATAGGAAATAGTTTTTTAAATAAACTTAAATAGGAGAGTAGCTAATATGAAATATGTAAAGATAATAAGTTTAATGCTTTTTGCGGTGCTTCTTGTAGGATGTGGAAGAGATTTAAGTAATATAACAAGTAAAACATCTTATAAAATAAATGAAACAGCCAAAATTGATAAGTTAGAAATAACACTTACTAATTTTAAATATTTAGATAATGATATTGTAGAATTTACATTTAAAATAACTAATAATAGAGATAATTCTATTACATTAAATCCAGATAATAATTTTAAAATATATAATTCTACTAACGCTCAAATACCTAATATTTATTCTAATGATAGTAATATAATAAAATCTAAAGATACAATGAATTATACACTACAATATAATATTAAAAATAGAGAATTATATGAAATATTATTTTATTCAGGTATTGTAGAAAATAATATAAAGTTTACTGTTACTAATAATGATATAAAATAAAGAAAACGACTAAATAATGTCGTTTTCTTTATTCATT
>HF999783.1 GCA_000434175.1 Mycoplasma sp. CAG:611 | reverse complement strand
AAGATAGGCTAAATGAAGCGTTAGCTAAATTTGGTGATGAGGAAGCTCACGGAATAGTTTTATTAAAACCATATAATGATTACTACTATGGATATGAAGATGATAATGGTAAAACATTTGAGGGATATAAATCATTAGTTGAAAAATTGACTTCTAAATTTGCACCAGGAGTATTAATGCAGAGCGAAGCAGAACAAAAAGAGTTTATTAAACTATATGGTGCAATATTAAAAGTAACAAATATCTTATCTTCATTCGATGAGTTCAAAGATAATGAATTAATTAATGAAAGAGATAAGCAAGATTATCATAGTATCTATATTGAACTTTATAATGAATTTAGAAATAAAGCTAAGCAAGAAAAAACGGATGTTACTGAAGATGTAGTATTCGAAATGGAATTAATTAAATCTATAGAAGTTAACATTGATTACATCTTAGGATTAGTTAAGAAATATCATGATAGCAACATGGAAGATAAAGAAATTCTTTTAACTATTCAAAAGACAATTATGGCAAGTCCAGATTTGAGAAATAAGAAAGATTTAATCATGGCATTTATTGAATCATTAGATCAAGACTCAAATGTATATGCAGATTTTGAATCGTTTATGAATAGTAAAAAGAAAGAAGAATTAGATAAGATAATTGCAGAAGAGAATCTTAATAAAGAAGAAACATACAACTTTATTCAAAGATCATTTGAACATGGAAGAGTAGAAACTAATGGTACAGAAGTATCAACAATACTTCCTCCAATGAGTATGTTTACTCCTAATAATGATAGACAAGAAAAGAAGAATAAAGTTATAGATAAACTATTAGAATTCTTTGATAAATTCTTCAGTATGTCTAACAATAAATTCTAATTTAGTGGTATAATATAAATAAATAATAGAGTGTGTTTCATTTTTAAGATGGAATATGCTCTTTTTTAGTTAGGAGGAATATAATGATTCCAGAATTAGTTTTTAATAATAATATGGAAAAATTAAATAAAGAGGATGCTGAAGCAATAAAACGTTTAAGGGAAGAATTAAAAAATTATAATATGATTGATTTTCTATCACAAATATCTGGATTAATTTTAATTCCTGAAAATCAAAGCAAATCGGTTATTTTTCAAGCAATTATAAGTACGGCTCTATCATTAAAGCACGATGATTTTAAGAGTGAAAATATCATGAGTCGTAATAAGCTTGAGTACTTTATTAAAGAATTTTCAAATCTTAATAGAAAATATATGATAGATCCTCCTGAATTTCCTTTTGCATTACCTGTCATTTATTATGGCAATTATCATTTGTTTATGGGAGCTAGCACGTTAGCTCCACATTATTTAGATCATATGTTAAAAATATTAGGTGTCCATAAAGAGGACTTTCCATATGAAGATTATAGAAAATTTAATACTGTTGTTAAGGGTTTACTAAATGTATCCGAGTTTGTTTATAATTCATTAAATATTAAACTTAAAGATTTAAAATCTTTTAATAAAGATATTGATATCAAAATACCTTCAGCTAGCGTTCTTAAATCCAGTAAAGAAACAGTAACTTTTAGTAAAGAAGATATGGTTGAATTATTTGGAGAACAATATGAACAACTTGTTATTGAATTTGGGGAAATAAGTATTGATGAAATAGATGATTTCGATAATCAAAAGTTTTATCGTAAACCATTTGTTAGATATGGTGAGAAATTTGTTTTGGTAGATTGCACTGTTATTATCATGCTATTAATGGATATGATAATTAAGTTTTTCATGTCATATAAAATTTATGTTCTAAAAGATTATAATCTTTTGCTTTTACAGGACTTGCATAGAGATTTTACACGCATGGGTTTCCAATTATTAGATAGCAAACAATTTGAATTGGAACTTGAAAGTAATAATATAGTTGATGAATCTATATATTTGTGTGGTAATGATATAGCTTTTTACAATATTGTTTTATTTGATGATGGAAAAGACTATGAAACTAACAAGGAATATAAATATTCAATAAATAATAATTATATAAGTAATCGAATAAAAAAGGTCAAAAAACAATTATTAAAACATGGTTTTAAAGAAGATAAAATTGTAGTAATCATTACTCCGACAACTATTGGTAGAAATACTATATGCGCAGTATATTTGAATTCTAATAAAAATTTACTAATGCTTTCTCCATATGAATTAACGTCAATATGTATTAATGAGTCTGAAGAAAATATGTTTTTATACAAGTATATTGTTGCTAGAAATAGATTAAAACATTATAAAAAGAATTTGTTTACTGAACTAAATTTTGTTGCTCTTTTTTCTGAAAGAGATAAATCATTCTATCTAGGTGATGAATGTGATTCAAAAGAAGCATCATTGTTTTTTATTGGTGAATATAGTAGTGATTATATTTTAAAATCTTATATAAAAAATGGTTATCACTTAGCTCTTTTTAGTAGAACATCTTTATTAGAAGTGATGAAAAAGGAAGATGGAGTTTGTTTTGCTCCTGAATTATTTTATAAGCATCAATTAAACAATTTGCTTGAATTTAATAAATTTAATATATGGGTTTTAAGCGAAGAAAATATTGATAATAATTCTTATCATATAACAAATCTAATTATAGATATGATTTCATATTGGTTAAATCAATTTTCAACATTATTTAAAGATTTGAATGGAGTGTTTAAAATTAATATTCATTGTGATCCATCAATATATGTTACACATTATGACAAAAGTAGCGAAGTTGGTAAAATATTATTCAATATTAATAGTAGACAGTTAGACATTACTTTTGAAAAAAACTCTTTAAGGTATTTCGAATCCACTGATAATGATAAAGAAAAAGATTTTATATCTAATATAGTAAAGAAAATATGTGAAATCTATCAAATTGAGTATCCAAGTGAGTTGATTAATCAGATTTTTAGTAATAACTATAAAAAGAAACTAATTCTTATGAATTCTAATGATGATGGGTATATGCTTCCTTTTGATGATGAATGTGTTTTATACGTTAGTAATGCTATTTCAAATTTGATAATAGATGATGTAGGACTATATTTAAAAGATGACAGAAAAATACCTTATGGGAAAATAGAAGATTATAAAATTTTAAATGATATCGTTGGACATCTATACAATAATATTCTGAAGAAAATTAAAAAGTATAATAAGCGTCAGTTAATAGATTTTTTATATCTAGAATTTGAAAAAAATTTATCATCATTATTAATAAGACAAGCAAATTATGCTAGCGATTTAGTATGCTATCCTGATAGAAAAAAAGAGATAGATGAAAAGATAAATGATTTGAATCGAACTTCAGTCGCATTAAAATTTATCATAGAATTAGTTTCATCAATTAAAATAGATGGAATCGATGATATTTCGCTATATGAAATTGAATATATTTTAACAGAAGCTTCCAAAATAATTGATTATGCATATACATGTGATATTTACAACTATAAAATGGCCGATAATACATTAACCTTATTAAATTCTAATCGATTAGGGTACAATAAAGATTTCTTGATAAGAGTAAACCATTTTTTAAAAAATGCAAAGATGGGTAGGATGGGATCCAGAGCAAAAGATAAACGAAAAATGATATCGCAATATGAAACTGAGAAAAAAGATATTCCTGGATTTGAAGAAGCTTTTGAAGATGAATTTGGATTTACATTTAAAGATTTTACTGAAGTAACTGTATCATTGTTGGAAATAGCTGAGGATAAAAATGGTGACTTTAACACATTGTATTCAACGACTATAAAAGAACTAAAAGATCACATAAATAATAAAGTTAGTGATGATACTTTAAATAAAATTATTTTATACTTATCTCAAGTTGAAAGAGAAGATTATTTAAATCCGCCTACACCATATCGAAATGTAGATGTATTTCCATGGAGAAACAATAGGGAACTTTCATTAAATAGAAAACCACTTATTATTTATAAAGACGAAATTATTTATGGTTATAGGTCTCTTTTAAATGCGATATACTTTTTGTTCGAAATAATTAATAATGCTACATTTAAGGCAAGAAGTAAAAAGATGAAAACTTACCTTGGTATTATAAACAAACAAAGTGGAGAAGACTTTAACGAAAAAGTATATAATTATTTGTGTACATTTCCAAATTCCATTGTAGATAAAAAAGTTAGTAAAATTAATGGTATAAAAATTAATGATTCAGATAAGAATACATTAGGAGATATTGATGTACTTTTTATCTCTAAAAAGTTTAAAAGAATTATTGTATGTGAAGTTAAAAATTTTGAATTATCAAGAAATATGTATGAAATGTATAATGAATACCATGATTTGTTTGATCCTGATAATGAAAAAAGCTTTTATAATAAGCATATGAAAAGAGTAGAGTGGTGCAAAGATCATATTATGGATATTATTCAACATTATGGCTTAGAAAAGAAAAAATGGAGAATTGATTATTGCTTTATTGTTAATGAACCTTTGATAAGTGATAAAGCCATGAAAGTTAATATAAATGCTTATGTATTAGAAGATATAGATAAATTCATTAAATAAATAAGAGTCGAAATTAATCGGCTCTTTCTTTATGACTTAAAAATGATATTTTTTCTGCTTTAATTATTAAACCATTTTCATCAGCATCTATTTTGCCCTTGATACCAATTAAAGAATTATCTTCACAATTGTTTATTATTTTATGTGCAATATCTGTGCTAGTAATAATTGGAACAGTTAAATCTCCGTCTTCATCATTTATAACAATAACTAAACAAGAAACATTATTATCAATAATTGTTGTTGATCTATATCTTCCAAGTAAAAGGCATCTATTTAGGTAATCCATCATTAATCTCCTTATCAAAGTATGCTATTGATTTAAGAAATTCTATATCTAGATCAAAGTACTTGATT
>HF999782.1:1399-1914 GCA_000434175.1 Mycoplasma sp. CAG:611 | reverse complement strand
CACTCTAAATTTTGATATTCAAAGAGAAAACCAAAATAATCTTATAAAAGAAGTTAATAAACTAAAAGAAGCAAAAGAAAAAATTAATATACTATTTATCGCTTCTAATCCTGATATTGAATTTATAGATGACGATGGAAATACTATTCAACAACAAAAATTAAAATTAGAAAAGGAAGCAAGAGAAATACATGGATCAATTCAGAAATCTTTAAAAAGAGATTCCATATCATTTGAAACAAGATGGGCTACTAGAGTTACAGATTTATTGCAATTTATTAACGAAGTTAATCCAACTATATTACATTTTAGTGGTCATGGTACTTCAGATGGTAAATTAGTATTTCAAGATAATAATGATAAGCCTAAATTACTAAGTATGGATACTTTAGTTGAATTAATTAATGCATCATTGGATAATCTTAGATTGGTGGTATTAAACAATTGCTTTTCTTCAATTATATCTGAAAAAATAATAGATAATATTGAGGCATCTATTGGGATGAACAATTCCA
>HF999782.1:0-1384 GCA_000434175.1 Mycoplasma sp. CAG:611 | reverse complement strand
TCTATTGGGATGAACAATTCCATTGGTGATGAAGCAGCTATTGTTTTTGCTTCTCAATTATATTCTTCTATCGGTTTTGGACTATCATTAGAAAAAGCATTTCAACAAGCAATAGTATCATTAAAATTATATGAAATACCAGAAGAACAAATTCCCCAATTATATGTATCGGAAGGAATTGAAGTAAAAGATATTTATTTAGTTACAAAAAACTAAAAAACTACCTCATTTTAGAGATAGTTTTTAAATTGATTTATCTTTTTAAAACTTTACTAATAGGTTGAACATCTAATTCTTCTTTGTATTCAGAAACTTTTTCCAAATTAATGCTTTCACATTCATTTTTTACTCTTTTTAAAAGATTTACTAATTCTAATCTTTTAAGTGATAATGGATCAGTTATTTTTTTAAATACAACTGTTTCCTTTTCATTTGCAATTTCTTCTCCATTTAAAACAATTATTGGAGCATTAATATTTATTGGATTAAAATCATTAGTTTTCAAAGTAACTTTATCAGTTGCAGTTAATGAACTACTTTCATCCACATTAATTACACTTGATTCGCATTCAACTTCTTTACCAGTAATATTTGAATTAGAAATATTTAATTCATTGGTAGCTGTAAATGAAACTCTAATGTTTTTCTTTTTATTACCAATATTAGAATCTATTACATCAATTTTATCACTTGCACCAAATCCAATGTGTGATTTAGATCTCATTACTTCTATTTGATCACTACTCATATTTTTGACTACTAATTCATTTGCATTAATTGATAAGTACGAGAAAGTCTTTATATCTGTATTATCTAATGTACATTTACCATTAACATGAACACATAAATCTAGTCCAAAACTGCAATTTTTAATAATAACTTCACAATCATTATATCCAAATACATATACTTGATGTTTTTTAAATTCAAGACCATCAATTACATAACAAATTGGTTTATCCAATTTATATGCTTTCTCAATTTTCTTTCTATCCTTGTTTTCTCCTATACCAAAACAAGCAATAGTGTAATTATAATCTTTCTTTTTGACTTTACTTCTTTTAACATAACAAGTTAGTTTTTCTTCATCTTCAACAACATTTCCTAAATTACCTGTGAGATAGTTCATTGCATAAGGTCTCGTTACAATATAAAGAATTTTCTTAAATTTATTCATAGATAAATCCCCCTTTGAACTCTTAATACTATACCATATTTCAGTAAAAAATGCAAATCAATTGTTAAAAACTGTTGAAATTGATGAAATTTATACTATATTATATATAGAACTGATATTTATTAGTTTATTCTTTAAAGATATAAGTGTTCAAAATAGGCTCTTATATCGCACCAGATTGATTGATACTCGAACTGTCTTTTAGTT
>HF999781.1:23966-30090 GCA_000434175.1 Mycoplasma sp. CAG:611 | reverse complement strand
CACCACCTGCATTTATATGATTAGATATAACAACAACATCATCTCTATTACCAAATGCATTAAGTATTCTTTTCACTCTTTCTTTATGACTTAATGTTTCATCTGTTGTCCTAGTCATATATGTAGGAATTCCTAAATCTTTAAATCTATCATTCATATACTTAGATATATTTAAAGTATAATCTTTCTCTATTATTCCATTTCCGCTTGCTCCAGAATCATCACCACCATGTCCTGCATCAATAACTATCCCTCTTATTTGTTTTCTTAATAAAAAATCCATTAATTTCATCTCCATTTAAATTTATCCTATATTAAGATATGTTTTAAACGAAAATTTGTTAATAAATTATTATTAATCCAAATCTAAAGTTTTATTAATAATATTTCTAACCTCATAAATTCTTTCATTCATAAACTCAGGATGATCTTTAAACCACTTTATATTAAGTGGCGATGGATGAGGCAACACTATTGTTAATTTCCCATTAATATAATTGTTTTTAAATACTAAATCATTAAATTTCTCTCTAGGAAAAAATACTTTTGCAGCCTTTGATCCAATAACTATATATAATTTATTATTTACATATTCTATTTCTTTTTTTACCCATTTTTCATAGCAAACCTTCGGAGGAACTCTATCATTCCCATTTTTATCTTTTCCTGGATAACAATGTGCAAGTGATGTTATATAAAAATTATTGGAATTATAAAATATTTCATCGCTTATTTTATACCAATCATATTTTAACTTTTTACCACTTAAATCAGTAAATGGTTTTAGTGTTTGATATACAGTTGCTGAGGGTGCTTGACTTATTTGAACTATCTTTGAATTAATATTTCCAAAAACAACAGGATGAGGTTCAAAACCAAATCTTTCTTTACAAATATCACATCTTTTTAATTCGATTATTAATTTATCAAAACAATCTATCATTTTTCACTATCTTTCATTAAATATGAAAATATTAAATATGCTGTTTTTAATGAATCATGTCTTATACTTCCATTTTCTATTTCATATATAAAATCCTCAATTACATTAGCATTTATATTTTCTTTATCTAATATAATTGGATCTTTTTGCTCTTCTGTTTGATATTTCTTTACTAGCTTTTCATCAATTTTCTTATTATTTGATAAAACAACATCAAGCTTACAACCCAAATACTTTTCAATTAAATTAACATGATCACTAACTTTAAAATTATCTGTTTCTCCAGTTTGTGTAAATAAATTAGAAATATACATCTTCTTTGCTTTAGATTTTCTTATTTCTTCACACACTTCAGGTACAATTAAATGAGGCATTATTGAAGTCCACAAACTGCCTGGTGAAAAAATAATTAAATCAGCTTCTTTTACTTCTTTAAACACCTTTTTATTAACTTCAAACTTTTTATTATAACTTAAATCTTCAATAACTGAATAACAATTAGTAATATTTTCTTCACCAATAACTATCTTTTTATCTTTTAAATGCCCTACAAGTTCAACTTTTTCTTCAGTCAAAGGTAAAATTTTACCTTTTATGTTTAAAAACTTGCAAAGTATTTCTGTTGACTCTGTTAAATTCCCTTTTATATCATACAAAGCAGCAAGCAAAAGATTCTTAATCGGATGATTTTCTAAAGATGTCCTATCATCAAATCTATAACTTAGCATATTCATAATATCTTTATTAACATCTGCCATTGAAATAACAACCTTAGCAATATCTCCGATTGCAGGCATATCTAATTCCTCTTTTAACATTCCTGTTGAACCACCATTATCAGACACACTTATAATAGCACTTACTTCAACAGGAAAAAGCTTTAATCCCTTAAGTATTTGTGAAAGTCCTGTCCCTCCTCCAAATAAAACTATTTTTTTCATAATTTCATCTCCTAACTAATTATATAAAAGAAAAAGACTTTTAACAAGTCTAGAATATTTCTTTTTTATCAATATCTTTTAATTCTTTCCAATTCTTTGGAAATCCCATACAATCTAATATTTTATTAATTTCTATGCTTTTTAGTTTATTGTCTAATTCATCTATTAAATCACTAATTTCTTTTTCAAACAAATCAAATTCATCTTTTTTTATCATTGATTTCATCATTATAACAACAGAAAATAAATCATTTTTTCCATATATATATTCATTATCCATAATTGGTATATTAAGAAGTCTATGATATTTTGTATCTAATATACTTTTTTGTGTCCTATTATTATAAAGTATATCTTCATGAGCACATAAATTACGATAATTTGATAAAGATGATAAATAATTAGTAAATATATTTACATCTAAATCATATAACTCCACAATATCATATTGATCTTCTTTTTTTAATATTGAAAAAAGTTCTGAAACAATACCAAAAGATAATACCTTTACAAGCACCCATAATGGAATATAACCATAATTATTTATATAATGTTTAGTTGCTGTATGATTAACAGCATTATCCTTTATTTGTCTTTTCATTTTTCCTAATAAATCATTAACTTGTCTTCTTTTTTCAGGAATATAATTAAAATTATTAGGATTTAAATAATCCCTTTCACGATAACCATATTTTTTAGATAATTGATATGATATAATTGATTTTATATTATTTTCTATCATAAGTATATTCTTAAATACAACATTTCTTAATTTTCTATCAAATAAAAATAGACTATAAAGTTCTTCAAAAGTAACTCCATCAATATAAACTTTATTATCAAGTGATTTAATAAATGGATAACGATAACCATTTAGAAAAAAATAATTTTCACGAAGTAATACTTCTTTAGCATAATTAACATCATTGATTGTAAGATTTTTTTGTTTTAATATTTCTACTTGTTCATCTAAATTCTTAAATATCTTATTACCCATATTAACTCCTTATTCTTTTTATTTCTATTAAAGTATATCATATATATTAAAAAAATAAAACATTACAAAGAAAAAGTTTTACAAAATCTTGTAAAACCTTCAAATATATTATTATCTTTTTGAAAATTGTGGTGCTCTTCTTGCTTTTTTAAGACCTGGTTTTTTACGTTCTTTTTCTCTTGGATCACGAGTTACAAAACCAGCAGATTTAAGAATTTTTCTAAAACTTTCTTCTGCTTCAGGAGTTGTTACGTCATATTCAAGTAGTGCTCTTGTAATACCTAAACGAGTAGCTCCAGCTTGTCCAGAGTATCCGCCACCAAATACATTTACAATACAATCAAATTTATCATTTGTATTAGTAAGTACAAGTGGTTGACTTAAATCCATAACGAATAATTCTGATGGGAAATATTCATGAACATCTTTACCATTAACAGTAATATTACCTTTTCCTGGAACTAATTTAACTTTAGCAACTGCGCATTTTCTTCTACCTGTTCCATAATAAAATGTTTTCTTTTCTTTAGCCATAAATACCCTCCATTATTTAACTTCAACTACAACAGGCTTTTGTGCCATATGTGGATGAGTTTCTCCTTCATATACGAATAACTTTTTATACATTTGTCTTCCAAGTCTTCCATTAGGAAGCATTCCTTTAATAGCTGTTTCAACCATCTCAACTGGATATTTAGAAATCATTTCCTTAGCAGTTCTTGTTCTAAGACCACCAGTATAACCAGAGTGATTATAATATAATTTCTTATTTAATTTATCACCAGTTAATTTTACTTTACTAGCATTAGTAATAATAATATAATCTCCACAATCAATATGTGGTGTATAAGTTGCTTTATGTTTTCCTCTTAACATACTAGCAGCTTTTGTAGCTAAACGTCCTAAAGCTATGTCTGTTGCATCAATTACATACCAATTACGTTCAACTGTTTCTTTTTTTTGCATATAACTTTTCATATTTTATTTCTTCCTTTCATTTTATATCTTTTTTAAATAAACTTTCCCAGGGTTTATTTAATTTGGGATATATAGAAAAATGTACCGATTAAAAGTATACTAAAAAATATGCAAAAAGTCAATAAAATTACTGATTTTTATACATATTTTTCATATTTTATCCTATTTATAATAAACATTTTGCAAATATAAACCATTTCCCGGAACTGGTTTTGTATTATGTTTTCTTGTTTTTTCATCTAAAATCATCTTAACTTCATCAACTGTAAGTAAATTACTTCCCACTTTTAATAATATTCCTACAATATTTCTTACCATATGTTTTAAAAAACCATTTCCTACAAATATTAATTCCAACTTATCATTATGCTTGATTATTTTTATTTTATAAATATTTCTAATACAATTAATTTTCTCTTTTTCATTAGAACAAAAAGCTCTAAAATCATGCTTTCCAACAAATAATTTACTTGCTTTTCTCATTTTATTTATATCAAGTTTCTTATTATATTGATAAACATAATCTTTTTCAATTGGATTAAATTCACCCATATTTATATAATAACGATATTCTTTTTTTATAACATCATATCTTGCATGAAAATTATCATCTACTTTAACAACATCTTTTATATATATTTCACCATTTAATCTTCTATTTAAAAAAGTTTTTATATTATATTCTTTTATATTTTTATCTAAATTAAAATGAGCTTTAGCATTGATAGCATGTACATAAACATCCGTTCTTCCTGATGATGTAACAACAACTTCATTATCATTTAACATTGTTAAATATTTTTCTAAACAACCTTGAACTGTTTTTAAGTTTTTTTGTTTTTGATAACCTTTGAAATAATTACCATTATAACTAAATGTAATTAAATACTTCATATATACCTCTTTAAAAGAAAAAAGAAATTATCTTTTATTTTTTCTTTCTTGTATTTTATAAGTTATTTTAAGGATTAATTTAGTAGGCAAAAATCTTGTTACAAATACTCCTAGTTTAGTAGCAGTTCCTGGAACAATTATTAATTTATTATTTTTTAAGCTTTGGTTTATTGCATATTTTGCAACATATTCTGCAGTTAAAGATTTTATATTAAATTTAACTCCTGCAACATTATTAAAGTTAGTATTAACAGGACCAGGACATAGTACAGAGATTTTAACATTTGAATTTTTTCTTCTTAATTCTTCATATATCGCAAGACTAAAGCTAACAACATAACTTTTTGTAGCATAATATGTACTCATTAAAGGTCCTCCTTTTAAAAGACCTGCACTACTTGCTACATTTATTATACGACCAGATCCTCTTTTATCCATGTCTTTAAGAAACATCCTCGTTAAGATATGAACCGCTTTAACATTAACATCTATCATTTCCAATTCTTTTAATAAATCAACATCTTCATAATCACCAAAAAGACCAAATCCTGCATTATTTATTAAAAGATCTATATTTTCATTTTTTACTAACATATATAAATCTTTTATCTTTTTTTCATTAGCAAGATCAATTATAACTATCTTTGATTTTTTACTTAATTTATTTTGTACTTCTTCCAATTTTACTTTATCACGTGCAACAAGTATTAAATCATAGCCTAATTTATCTAAATAATAAGCCATTTCTTTTCCAATACCAGATGATGCACCAGTAACTAATGCTTTCAATCTAATCATCTCCTACTTGAATTATAACATAAGTTAATCTTTTTTGCCATAGAAAAAGTTATTAACAAAAATGCTAACAACCTTTTTTTTAAACTAATTCTAAAGTAACAACTAAAGCGTCGTCCCCTTTTCTTTCATCTAGTTTTAATATTCTTGTATAGCCACCATTTCTATCTTGATATTTAGGTGCTAATTCTTCAAATACTTTTTTAACTGCATCAGTATTATTCATTAAAAACGCTAATGCTTTTCTTCTTGAAACAAGACTTCCATTTTTTCCATAAGTAATCATTTTTTCAACACATCTTCTTACTTCTTTAGCTCTTGTTTCAGTAGTTTCAATACTTCCATTCATGATAACATCTATAGTAAGGTTTGCTAACATGCTTCTTCTATGTTTGCTATCACGACCTAGTTTTCTATAAGCCATAATTACTTTCCTTCCTATTAATCTTCTTCTTTAAGATTTAAATCTAATTCTTTAACTTTATCTAATACTTCTTTTAATGATTTTTTTCCTAAGTTACGAATTTTCATAACTTCAGCATCTGATTTATTAACTAAATCTTGTAAAGTATGAAC
>HF999781.1:3627-23930 GCA_000434175.1 Mycoplasma sp. CAG:611 | reverse complement strand
TCCAGCACGTTTTAAGCAATTATACGCACGAACTGAAAAATCTAATTCTTCAATTGGTGTTTCTAATGCTTTAACTTTTGGATCTTCTTCTTTTTCTTTCATTAATCCTGTTACATTTGCAATATTACTAACATTAGCTACTATTTCTAGGTGTTCAATTAATATTCTACTTGCAAGTGCAATAGCTTCTTCTGGTTTAATAGAACTATTAGTCCAAACATCTATGATTAATTTATCATAATTTTCACTTTGTCCAACACGCGCATCTTCAACTTCATATGCTACTCTTTCAATAGGTGAATATAATGAATCGATTGCAATAACCCCAATTTTTCTATCTGATAATAATTCTTTATTATCGTCTGCTCTTACATAACCTTTTCCTGAAGATACATTCATTTCCATAATTAATTTTCCGCCTTTAGCAATATTAGCTATTACTAAATCTTTATTAATTATTTCAACATCTGGATCACATTCAAAATCTCCAGCTTTTACAACACCTTCAGTTGTAGCATTTAATCTAATAATTTTATCTCCTTCACAATGTTTTTTGATAACAACATTCTTTAGATTAAGAATAATTGTTGTAACATCTTCAACTACTCCTTCGATTGTTTGGAATTCATGTAAAACTCCATCTATCTTAACACTTGTTATAGCACTTCCTGGAAGTGAAGATAACATTACTCTTCTAAGAGCATTTCCTATTGTTGCACCAAAACCTCTTTCTAGTGGTTCAAGTACAAATCTCCCATAATTATTTTTTTCTACATAATCAGTAATTTTATAATTTGGTTTTTCAAATTGAATCATTTTATAATTCCTCCCTATTCTAATTAGTTACGTGGTCTTTTTGGTGGACGACAACCATTATGTGGAATTGGAGTAACATCACTTATCATTGTTACTTCAAGACCTGCAGTTTGTAATGATCTAATAGCAGTTTCTCTTCCTGGTCCTACACCTTTTACGACTACTTCAACTTTTCTCATTCCTGCATCATATGCCATTTTTCCTGCTTTTTCAGCTGCTTGTCCTGCGGCAAATGGAGTAGATTTTTTACTACCTTTAAATCCAATTGCTCCACTTGAAGCCCAAGAGATAGCATTTCCATCTTTATCAGTAATTGTAGTTATTGTATTGTTAAATGTTGCATGAATATGAGCAATTCCTTCAGGAATATTCTTTTTAATTTTTCTTTTTCTTTGTTTATAAGCCATAGTTTATTCCTCCTAAACTCCTAATTAATTTTTCTTTTTATTTGCAACTACTTTACCTTTACCTTTACGAGTACGACAATTTCTATTTGTTCTTTGTCCTCTTACAGGTAAACCTTTACGATGACGGATTCCTTGGTATGATCCTATTTCCATTTTTGTTTTAATAGCCATGTTAACTTCACGTCTTAAATCTCCTTCAGTTACATAGTTATTAAGTTCATCTCTAATTGCAGATAATTCTTCATTTGTAAGATCTTTTGTTCTCTTACTTGGATCAATATTAGTATTTTTTAATATTTTAGCTGATGTTGCTGGTCCAATACCATAAATATAAGTAAGAGATGTTTCAATTCTTTTTTCATTTGGTATTTCAATACCTTTAATACGTGCCATTAATTTTTCCTCCTATTAACCTTGAACTTGTTTGTGTTTTGGATTTTCACAAATTACCATAATTTTTCCTTTACGCTTAATAACTTTACATTTAGCGCAAATCTTTTTTACTGATGGTTTAACTTTCATAGTTTTTCCTCCTAATTTTTTCTATAGGTTATTCGCCCATGTCTTAAATCGTATGGGGAAAGTTCTATCGTAACTTTATCACCCGGTAAAATACGAATATAATTTAATCGCATTTTACCAGAAACATGGGCCTCAATTACGTGACCATTGGTAAGTTCTACCTTAAACTTTCCTCCTGGGATAATTTCTAAAACTTTTCCCTCAACTTCGATTACATCATCTTTTGCCATAAATTTCACACTCCTGTTAATATTTTGCATCCATCATCTGTTACTACTACTGTGTGTTCAAAGTGGGCTGATGGACTATAATCTTTAGTTTCAATCGTCCAATCATCATCTAAAATGACTATTTCCGGACTTCCTAGAGTTAACATTGGTTCTACTGCAATTACCATTCCTTTTTTTAAGACTGGTCCAGTATGTTTAATACCATAATTTGGAACTTCAGGATCTTCATGTAAATTAGTTCCTATTCCATGTCCTTCAAGTTCTTTAATAACTCCTAGTTTATGTTTTTTAGCATATTCTTCAATAGCTGAAGAAATATCACCAATTCTATTTCCAGGTTTAACTTGTTTTAAACCTTCATAAAGAGATTTTTCTGTATGTTCTAGTAAATACTCTTTATCGCAAGAGATATCTCCTATTGCATAAGTCCAAGCTGAATCTCCATGATATCCTTTATAACATGCACAAATATCAAGTGTTATTATATCACCATTTTTTAGTTTTCTATTACTTGGTATTCCATGAACGACTTCTTCATTAATGCTTGTACAAAGTGTTGCAGGATATCCTTCAAAACCTTTACAAGATGGTATAGCACCTTTACTTATAATAAAGTCTTCGGCAAGAGTATCTAGTCTTTTAGTAGTAATACCTGGTTTTAGATACTCTTTCAAATACTTATGAGTTTCGTATACTATATTTCCTGCAATAGTCATAAGCTCTATTTCTCTATCACTTTTAATACTTATTGCCATACTTATCTCCTATTTTATCAATTTTAGTACTCTTTTATAAGTTTCATCACTATCAGTTGTATCAATATGATGTAATATGTTTTTTTCTTCATAATAGTTTATTAATGGATATGTTTTATCCATATACTCATTATACCTAACTTCAAATATATCTTCTGTATCATCAGCCCTTTGAATTAAAGAACCTTTACATACATCACAAACATTTTCTTTTTTTGGTTTTAAACTTTCTGTTATAGTAGAATATGATTTTTTACAATTAGGACAAACTCTTCTTGTAATTGTCCTTTTTAATAAAATATCTTTATCCACATCTAAATATATTACTACTCCTATATCTTTATCTAACTTTTCTAATAAGTTATCATACATAATTGCTTGATTAACTGTTCTTGGAAAACCATCTAAAATATAGTTTTTATCATCTAAAGAAACAATTTTTTCTTCTAATATATTAAATACTATATCATCAGAAATTAATGATCCTTTTTTCATCATTTCATTTAATACTTCATCTGTTTTTGATTTTTCTCTTAACATATCACCAGTTGATAAAGAAATGTAACCTAATTCTTCAAGTTTTTTAGCAAGTGTTCCTTTTCCTGCAGCTGGTGGAGCTACTAAAATAATATTTTTCATTATCTACTTATCCTCCTAGTTCTTCCTCTTCTTGAACTTGTACTATTAGAATATTCTCTACTTAATAAGCTTCCTTCAAGTTGTTTATAAGTTTCAATTGCTACTCCAACAACGATTAGAAGTCCTGTTCCTCCAAGTTGAACTGATGATGGTAGTGGTGTAAACATATTAACAAGAATAGGTAAAACTGCTAGTAGTGTTAAAGCAAATGCTCCTACTACTGTAAGTCTTGCTAGAACAGAAGTAAAATACTTTTTAGTAGCTTCTCCTGGTCTTATTCCTGGAATATATCCACCATTGTTTTGTAAATTCTTTGCCATATTATCTGGTTTCATTTGTACGAATGTATAAAAATATGCAAAGAAGAATATTAATACCACAAATAGAATAAATCCTACTGGTTGATTATAATTAAGATATTTATCTACAAAATTTGTAAAATCACCTTTATTTATAAACTGTGCAATAGTTGCAGGTATTCCAAGTAAGCTTGATGCAAAAATAACTGGAATAACTCCTGCTGAATTTATTTTAATTGGCATAAATGTTTGTTTACCTAAATTTGCAGTAGATTTATTAGCATACTGAATAGAAATTCTTCTTTCAGCTCCTTCCATCCATACTACTCCTACAATTATTAATAAATATACAAGTAAGAATAATACAAATGAACCGATTTCTAATGCTGTAGAATAAGCTAATCCATTAGGAATTAATGAATTAAATGCTGTTTTCATCATTGAAGGTAAACTATATACTATACCAGCCATAATTAGAAGCGATACACCATTACCTAATCCTTTTTGTGTAACTTGATCCCCAAGCCATAAAAGGAATGCTGTACCAGCTGTCATAATTAATGATACTTTTAAATATCCAAGTGTGCCAACAGAACTTCCTAAGAAAGCAATACTCATTGCATATCCTTGAACGAATGCAAATAAAATACCAACATATCTAGTTATTTGATTTAACTTTTGTTGTCCTGTTGCTCCTTGCTTACCAAGTTCTGAAAAATATGGGATTATATCCATTTGTAATAATTGAATAATAATTGATGCAGTGATGTAAGGTGAAACACCAAGAGCAAATATTGAAAAGTTCTTTAATGCTCCCCCACCCATTACATTCAATAATTCTAAGAATCCTAAATTCTTTGTTATTTGTTGTGTACCAGGCACTTCAATTGAAATACCAATAACATAAATAGTAAGAACTAACAAAGTAAAATAAATTCTTTTTCTTAAATCTTTATTCTTTTTAGAAAATAGTTGTTTAAGATTTTTAAACATCTTAAATCACCTCAGCTTTACTTCCTGACTTTTCTATTTTATCTAAAGCACTTTGTGTAAATCTATGTGCTCTTATTGTTAATTTTTTATCAAGGTTTCCATTACCTAAAACTTTGATACCATCTAATTCTTTTTTTATCATTCCAATTTCTTTTAGTAATTCAGGTGTTACTACATCGCCATCATTAAATCTATTTAAATCACTTACATTAATTGTTGCATATCTAGTTTTAAATTGTGCATTAGTAAATCCTCTTTTATGTAGTCTTCTGTAAAGTGGAGTTTGTCCACCTTCGAATACTGGATTAATTGATGCTCCACTTCTAGCTTTTTGTCCTTTATGACCTTTTCCAGAAGTTTTTCCAAGTCCACTACCTGGACCATGGCCTACTCTTTTACGAGCAAATGTTGCTCCTTCGTTTTTCTTTAATTCATGTAATTTCATTATCCTAATATCTCCTCTACACTTTTTCCTCTAGCTTCTGCAACTTGTTCTGCAGTTTTTAATGATTGTAAAGCACTAATAGTTGCTCTTGCTACATTAATTTTCTTTCTTGAGCCAAGTGATTTTGATGTTATATCACGATATCCTGCTATTTCAAGTACACTACGAACTGCACCTCCGGCAATTAATCCTGTACCTTCTTTAGCTGGTTTAATGATTACTCTAGTGGCACCTTTTATTCCTACAACTTCATGTGGAATTGTTCTACCATCAATAATTGGAATTCTAACTACATTTTTATTAGCATCTTGTCTTGCTTTTTTAACAGCTTCAGATACTTCTGCTGCTTTACCAGTTCCAAGTCCTACTAACCCTTTTTTATCTCCAACTAAAACTACTGCTTGGAATCTTCTTTGACGTCCACCTTTAGTTACTTTAACTACAGCTTTAGTTTCTACGATTATTTCATCAAGAGTTTTAGTAGGTGCTTTTTTGAATGGTTTTTTATTGTCTTTTCTTTTTTGATCTTTTTTAAATTCTTTCTTTTCTTCCATAAATTACCCTCCTTAGAACTCTAAGCCATTAGCACGAGCTGCATCTGCTAAAGCTGCAACACGTCCATGATATAGATATCCTCCACGATCGAAGACTACCTTTTTAATTTTTAATTTTTTAGCTTGTTTTGCTATTTCTTCACCAACTTTAGTAGCTACTTCAGTATTATTTCCTTTCATTTTTAAAGAAGATGCACTAGCTAATGTAATACCTTTTTCATCATCAATTAATTGAGCTGAAATATTATTGTTTGATCTATAAACACATAATCTTGGTACTTCGTTAGTTCCGATAACTGATTTTCTTATTCTTTTGTGTCTTACAACTCTCATTTCATTACGAGATTCTTTTTTTATCATAATTACCTCCTACCTATTTAGCTTTTTTACCTTCCTTACGTCTAATATGTTCTCCAGCATATTTAATACCTTTACCTTTATATGGTTCTGGTTTTCTAACCTTACGAACATTAGCCGCAAATTCTCCTACTAAAACTTTATCAATACCTGATACAGATATTTCAGTATTGCTTTTAGCTTCTACTTTTAGTCCTGTAGGGATTTCTAATTCTACTGGATGAGAATATCCAGCATTAATTACTAAAGTATTACCTTTTAGAGTAAATCTATATCCTACTCCAACAATTTCAAGGTTTTTAGTATAACCATCTTTTACACCATTAATCATGTTTGCAATATTTGCATTTGTTGTTCCATGTAATTGTTTAGTAGTAATTTGTTCATTATTTCTTGTTACTAAAACTGTATTTTCTTTTACTTCAACATTTATATTTTTAGCAACTGGAGTATTAAGTTCTCCTTTTGGACCTTTAACAAAAACTGTATTTTCTTTTACTTCAACTGTAACACCTTCAGGTACAGTTATAATTCTATTTCCTATACGACTCATAAATATTCACCATATTACCAGATATAAGCCATTACTTCTCCACCAATATTTTGTTTACGAGCTTCTTTATCAGTCATAATACCTTTAGAAGTTGAAATAATTGCAATACCATAACCATTTAATACTTTTGGTAAATTTTCTTTTTCAACATATACTCTTAAACCTGGTTTTGAAATACGTTTAAGTCCTGTAATAACCCTTTCTTTTTTATTATTTGAATATTTTAAAGTTAATGTTAATGTTCCTTGTGGTTTTTCATCACTAATTTTATAATCAGCTATAAAACCTTCATCTTTTAAAATTTTAGCAATTTCAGTTTTTACTCTTGATACTGGCATTGATACTTCATTATATTTCATTTGATTTGCATTACGAATTCTTGTAAGCATATCTGCGATTGGATCAGTCACTACCATTTTAATTCCTCCCTCCAAGTTTTACCAACTTGATTTTTTAACTCCTGGAATTTGTCCTTTACTTGCTAATTCTCTAAAGCAAATACGACAAATACCATATTTTCTTAATACACTATGTGGTCTTCCACATCTATTACAACGAGTGTATTCACGCACTTTAAATTTTTGTGGTCTATTAGCTTTCGCTATCATACTTTTTTTAGCCATTTTTACCTCCACTTATTTCCTAAAAGGAATTCCTAATTCTTCTAATAATGCATGTGCTTCTTCATTAGTATTAGCAGTTGTAACAAGTACAATGTCCATACCACGAACTTTAACTACATCATCAAATTCGATTTCAGGGAAAACTAATTGTTCTTTAATACCAATTGTGTAATTTCCTCTTCCATCATAAGCTTTTGGTGAAAGTCCTCTAAAATCTCTAACACGTGGAAGAGATACAGAAATTAATTTATCTAAGAAATTATACATTCTTTCTCCTCTTAATGTTACTTTACAACCAATTGCTTGTCCTTCACGAATTTTAAATCCTGCGATTGATTTTTTAGCTTTTGTAACTACTGGTTTTTGACCTGTAATTTGAAGTAAATCATTACATGCAGCATCTAATAATTTTGAATTGTGAGTAGCATCTCCACATCCAATATTGATAACAATTTTATCTAATTTTGGAACTTGCATTACTGATTTGTAATTGAATTTTTTTTGCATATTAGGAACTATTTCTTTTACATATCTTTCTCTTAGGCGATTCATAAAATCCCTCCTCTTCCTAATTTTCTTTAGCTACTTCTTTTGTCTTTTTTGAAGTAGTTTTCTTTACAGGTTTACTTTCTTTTTTTTCAACCTTTTTTGTTTTATTTTTTTCATTTCTTACAACTTTTCTAGTTGTTTTATTATTATCTAAGAACATTACATTTGAAGCATCTATTTTAGCTTCCATATCAATGATTCCACCAGTTTGGTTATTATTATTAGGTTTAACATGTTTTTTTACCATATTAAGTCCTTCTACTATTACTTTATTTTCGTTTTTAAATGTATGAGTTATCTTTCCTTCTTTTCCTTTATCTTTTCCAGTAATAACTCTAACTTTATCTCCAACTTTTAATTTCATAACTTACCTCCTATAAAACTTCCTTAGCTAAAGATACAATTTTCATATAATCTTTATCACGAAGTTCCCTTGCTACTGGTCCAAATACACGTGTTCCAACAGGACTTTTATCATCCTTAATAATAACACATGCATTATCATCAAATTTAATGTATGATCCATCATCTCTTCTAACACCTTGAACAGTTCTTACGATAACTGCTTTAACAACTTTACCACTTTTAACTGTTCCATTAGGGATAGCTTTTTTAACTGTTCCGACTACAACGTCTCCTATATTTCCAGTTTTAACTTTGCTTCCACCTAGCACTCTGATTACAAGTAATTCACGAGCTCCAGAATTGTCAGCAACTTTTAAACGTGTTTCTTGTTGAACCATAATTTATCCTCCTAACAATTATAATATAACTCTTTCTTGAACTACTTCAGCTAAATAAAATCTTTTTGTTTTAGAAATTGGTCTTGTTTCAACAATTCTAACAATATCTCCTACTTTTGCTTTATTAGTTTCATCATGAGCGCAATATTTTTTACTTGATTTAACTCTCTTACCATATTTTGGATGTTTTTTATAAGTTTCAACTAATACAGTAATTGTTTTATCATTTTTATCACTTACTACTTTTCCAACTAAATCTTTCTTTACAGTTTCTTTCATTTTAACCCTCCTACTTATTTAGTTCACGTTCACGAATTATTGTTTTCATGCGCGCAACTTCCTTTCTTAAGTCTTTTAATCTTCCAGGTTTTTCAAGATTTCCTGTAGCTTGTTGGAAACGCAAATTAAATAATTCTTCTTTATTTTCTTTTATTTTATTATTAAGTTCTTCAGTGGTAAGTTTTCTTAATTCTTCAATTTTATTCATGTGCGTCACCACCTTCTGTTTCTTTTGTTACAAATTTAGTTTTAATTGGTAATTTATGAGATGCAAGACGTAATGCTTCACGAGCAGTAGCTTCATCAACTCCACCAATTTCAAACATAATTTTTCCTTCTTTAACAACTGCAACCCATTTATCAACAGCACCTTTACCAGATCCCATACGAACTTCTAGTGGTTTAGCAGTTTTTGGCATATGTGGGAAAATATTAATCCATACTTTTCCACCACGTTTCATATAACGAGTCATAGCAATACGAGCTGCTTCGATTTGATTATTTGTAATCCAAGCACCTTCTTTAGCCATAAGTCCATATTCACCATTTGTAAGATGCGTATTCCCTTTAGCTTTTCCTTCGTATTTTAATCTATGTACTCTTCTATATTTTGTTCTAGATGGTATTAACATTAGTTATTACCTCCTTTTTTAGCTTTAGCAGGAAGTATTTCTCCTTTGTAAATCCATACCTTAACTCCAAGTTTTCCGTAAGTAGTTAATGCTTCAGCAAAACCATAATCTATATCTGCACGGATAGTATGAAGCGGTATATTTCCTTCAGAGTAACCTTCACTTCTTGCCATTTCAACACCATTTAATCTTCCAGATACTAAAGTTTTAATTCCCTTAGCTCCAGCTTTCATAGCGTTTCTTATAGCTTTTTTTTCTGCAACTCTAAATGGTGCTCTATTTTCAATTTGTGTTGCAATAGATTGTGCAACTAATTGTGCATTTAAATCTATATCTTTAACATCTGCAATTGAAACTTGAATATCTTCACCAACTAAAGTTTTTAATTCACTTTTAAGTTTTGTAATTCCTTCACCACCACGACCAATTACTACTCCTGGTTTTGAAGTGTTAATTATAACTTCACATCTTTTTGGATTTCTTTCAATTTCTATTTTAGATATACCAGTATCTTTTAAATTAGTTTCTAAATACTTTCTGATTTTAATATCATTATTTAAATACTTAGCAACATCTTTTTTAGGAGCCATCCATTTAGATTCCCAATCTTTATTAACGCCAATTCTAAGTCCTGTTGGACTAACTTTTTGTCCCATAAATCTTTCCTCCTACTTTTCGTCTACCACGATTACTACATGAGATGTTCTATGATCGTTTTTATCAATAGAACCACGAGAACCAGGTACCCTTCTTTTTAATACTTGCCCCATATCTATTCTAACTTCTTTAACATATAATTTATTTTCATCTAATTTATTATTGTTAACTGCATTAGCAACTACTGAGTCAAGTGCTTTTTTAATTATTCTTGCTGGTTTACTATTATAGTTATTTACTATATTTTTAGCTTCGCTTACACTTTTTCCACGAATCATATCTGCTGTTAAACGAAGTTTAATTGGACTAATTCTAACTCCTTTTATAATAGCTTTAACTTCCATTTTTATATCCTCCTCTTGTTACTACCTTACTTAGTTTTATTATCGCCGTGACCACCAAACTTACGAGTTAATGCAAACTCACCAAGTTTGTGTCCAACCATATCTTCAGTTACATATACAGGAATAAATTCTTTTCCATTATGTACTGCAAATGTATGTCCTATAAAATCAGGGAAGATAGTTGAACGACGAGACCAAGTCTTAATAACTTCTTTTTTATTATTTTCATTTAACATTTGTACCTTTTTTAGTAATCTATCGAATACATAAGGTCCTTTTTTAATGCTTCTAGCCATATTATCAATTCCTTCCTATTTTCCATTTCTACGACGTACGATAAGTTTATCTGACGCTTTTTTCTTTCTAGTTTTGTATCCAAGAGCTGGTTTACCCCAAGGAGTCATTGGGCCACTTCTACCAACTGGTGCTTTACCTTCACCACCACCATGTGGATGGTCATTAGGGTTCATAACAGAACCACGAACTGTTGGTCTTATACCCATATGTCTTTTACGACCTGCTTTTCCTAATTTTACTAGTCCATAATCTTCATTTCCAACTTCACCAACTGTAGCTAAACAAGTTCCAAGAACTTTTCTAACTTCTCCTGATGTAAGTCTTACTAAAACATAGTTTCCTTCTCTTCCTAGTATTTGTACTGAACTTCCTGCAGAACGTGCAAGTTCTCCACCTTTACCAGGTTTTAATTCAACATTGTGTACTGTTGTACCTACTGGAATATTAGCAATTGGTAAAGCATTACCAATCTTAATATCAGCATTTTCTGAACTGATAACTTTCATTCCAACTTTAATTCCTTTTGGAGCAAGAATATATCTTTTTTCTCCATCAGCATAATTGATTAAACAGATATTTGAACTTCTATTTGGATCGTATTCAACACTTGCTACTGTTCCTTCAATGCCAAATTTATTTCTTTTAAAATCAATTATACGATACTTTCTTTTTTCTCCTCCACCTTGATGACGAACAGTTATTTTTCCTTGATTATTTCTTCCTGCTTTTTTACTAATTGGAGCAAGAAGGCTTTTTTCAGGTTTATTAGTTGTAATTTCGTCATTAATTAGAGTACTCATACCACGTCTTGCATTTGTGGTTGGTTTATAATTTCTAATTGCCATAAATTAATTCCTCCTTAACCTAAGTTGATAGTTTGGCCTTGTTCTAAAGTAACAATTGCTTTTTTCTTACGATTTGTAAGACCTGTATAACGACCAACTCTTCTTTTTCTAGGATGAACATTTATTGTTCTTATTTCTTTAACTTTTACATTAAATAATTTTTCAATTGCATCCTTAATTTCTGTTTTATTTGCTTTAACATCAACAAAGAAAGCATATTCATTTTTTTCGTTTAATAAAGCACTTTTTTCAGTAACAACTGGTGCTTTTATAATATCTAAATATTTCATATTATTTTAATGCCTCCTTTATTTCTTCAAATGCACTATTTTCAATTAACATTTTATCTGCACTAACAATATCTAAAACACCAATTTCACTTGGTAATACAACTGCAATATTTTGTAAATTTCTTGCTGCTAAAATTACATTTTCTGTATATTCTTTAACTACTATTAATACTTTTTCATTTGTTAATTTTAATGTTTCAAGAAGTTTTAACATTTCTTTAGTTTTTGGAGTTGCAAATTTGATTTCATCAACTAATACAAGACCATTTTCTTTTGCTTTATAAATATAAGCACTCTTAACTGCTAATCTTC
Source organism: Mycoplasma sp. CAG:611 (assembly GCA_000434175.1). Lineage (GTDB taxonomy): Bacteria > Bacillota_I > Bacilli_A > RF39 > UBA660 > CAG-611. The sequence goes on along the minus strand of HF999781.1, from coordinate 11,789 downwards.
TTTCTTTTCTATTTTGCTTTTTATTGTAACTTCTAGGTACTGGTCCAAAGGCTATACCTCCACCAACCCATTGAACGGCTCTGATTGATCCTTGACGAGCGTTACCTGTTCCTTTTTGTTTATATGGTTTTCTACCACCACCGCTAACTTCACTACGATTTTTAGTTTTAGCAGTTCCTTGTCTTAAAGATGCTCTAGCTAAATCAATTGCATCTTTTAATACTTTGTTATTAGGTTCTATTCCAAAAATTTCTTTATCTAAGTTAATATCTTTAATTTTTTCACCATTAATATTTAAAAGTTCTACTTTCATAATTAATTCTCCTTTCAAAACCAAACTGTTTATTCTTCAGTTGCTGAAGTTTCATTAGAATTATCTTCTAAAGCTTCTTCATTTACAACTGTTTCTTCTTTGATTTCTTCATAAGATATTAAATCAAAAGCTTCATTTTTCTTATCTGTTTTAACAGCTGTTTTAATTAAAACTAAAGATTTTTTAGCACCTGGAACACTACCTTTAACTAAAATGCAGTTTTCGTCCATGTCTACTTTGATAATTTCTAAATTTTGGATAGTTGTTTGTACATCTCCCATGTGAGATGGTAATGCTTTACCTTTTAATACTCTTTTTGGAAGCATTGTTCCTAGAGATCCTACACCTCTATGATATTTTGAACCGTGTCCCATTGGTCCACGTGATTGGTTATTCTTTTTAATAACACCTTGATAACCTTTTCCTTTACTAATTCCTGTTACATCTACAACTTCACCAGCTTCAAATAAAGATGCAGTAAGTTCTTGTCCTAATGTATAACTATTAGTATCTACTCCTCTAATTTCTTTTAAGAAGCGCTTAGGAGCTGTATTTGCTTTTTTTGTATGACCCATACTAGCTTTATTACTATGTTTTTCTTTAACTGATACTGTAGCTAATTGAATTGCATTATAACCATCGTTTTCAATTGTTTTAACTTGAGTTACAACGTTTGGTTCAACTTCGATTACAGTAACTGGAACTAATTTTCCATCTTTAGAAAAAACTTGAGTCATTCCAATCTTTCTACCTAAGATTCCTTTCATATTTTTTTCTCCTTTTTTAAACTATTATTTTTTCCTTATTATTCTTTTATTTGGATATTAACACCACTTGGTAAATCTAAACGTCTTAATGCGTCTAGTGTTTCCTTGCTTGGATTTTTAATATCAATTAATCTTTTGTGTGTTCTTGATTCATATTGTTCACGAGAATCCTTATATTTGTGAACCGCTCTTAAAATTGTTATTTTTTCAACTTCTGTTGGAAGTGGTACTGGTCCACTAACTGTTCCACCAGATCTTTTAACAGTTTCAACTATTCTAGCAGCTGCACTATCTAAAATTCTATGGTCGTATGAACTTAATCTAACACGAACCTTTGTGTTTGACATTAATTTTCCTCCCTTCGCCTATATCTAGTATAGACTTGCTCCGTACAAATAACCCGATATCATTAGACAACTTTGCCTGGTGTATCGACAACCTTGCACATCTTTGCAGTCATAACGAATTAATGATATCACAATAATATATGTTTTGCAAGTATTTTTTTGCTTTTTATTAAAAAAAATTATCTATACAACAAAAAAAGATTTTGCACCTTACAACATACAAAATCTTTTTTATATAAAATAAAATATAATATAGATAACATCTAATTTAAAATATAAATAATAATTTCTTATTTTACTCTTTTTTTATTTTTTAAAACATTATAATTAAATTCTAATTGTTTATTATTATAATAACGTCTTAACTTTCTAATAGACTTTCCCTCAATTTGTCTTATTCTTTCTCTTGTTAAATTAAGTTCATCTCCAATTGAACCAAGCGTTCTTATTCCTTTACCATCTAATCCAAATCTTAAAAATATAATTCTTTGTTCTCTAGGTGTTAGAGATTTAATAGCTTCGTAAAGTTCTTCTTTTCTTGAAATCTTATCAGCTTCTTCAATCGGAGAAGCACATGTTTTATCTTCAATAAAATAACCAAGTTCATCTTCTTCATCTTTTCCAATTGGAGTTGATAAAGATACAAGATTTAATGCTGCTTTTTTTATTGACATTAATTGTTCTTCTGTTATTTCTAGTTCCTTCATAACTAATTCTTTACTAGGCATACAACCATGTACTTCTTCATACTTTGTTGTATATATTAAATATTTTGTTGTTTTTTCATATAAATGAACGGAAACTCTCACCATTCTTGATTTATCTGCTAAACCTCTTGCAACAGCTTGTCTTATCCACCATGTTGCATATGTTGAAAACTTATATCCTAATTCTGGATCATATTTTTCTACTGCTTTTAGTAAGCCCAAGTTTCCCTCTTGAATTAAATCTAAAAACTCCATTCCACGTCCAACATATTTTTTAGAAATAGATACAACAAGTCTTAAATTACTTTGAATAAGTTTTTCTTTAGCACGAGTATCCCCTAATTTTATTTTTCTACCTAACTCTTGTTCTTCTTTTAAAGTTAAAAGAGGATAATTACCTATTTCTTTTAAATATTGCTTAATAGAATCTTCACTTACAAAACCAATATCATAATCAACATCTTCAATTATATTAAATCCTAAAGTTTTTAAAGACTTAACAACATAATGCAATAAACCTTCAGGATTAACATCATTATCATTGATATTCATTATTATTTCTTGTAAATCATCCATCTTAATTTCATTATTTTTTAAGTTTTCTTTAACTTTTTGTAAAGTTATTCTTAACACATCTTCTTTTGTCATAATAACCTCCCATTAATTAGTTCTATAGTTAACTAGTTTTTTTCTTCTTGTTGAATGTCTCATTCTTAAAATAGCCTTTTTTTGTATTTGTCTTACCCTTTCTCTTGTTAAATTAAATATTTTTCCTATTTCTTCAAGTGTCCTTGCTTTTTTAACATGTAATTGTTTTGATAAAATTATATTATTTATTGTATCAATATCTTTAATTCCATAAGTTTCAGCAACCAACTCTTGTAATTCTTCTAAAGAAATATCTAAACCAAATCTTAAATATAATACAAGTTGTTCCCTAGCACTTAATGAATCTATGACTTCTTTCATTCTTTCTTTTAAATCGTTTTCTTCCAAAACCTCAATAGGATTGATAGCATCCTCATCACTTATAAAATCTCCAAGTTGTGAATCATCTTCCTCTCCAATTGGTGTTTCAAGTGATACCTTATCATTTGATGCTTTTTTTATTTCTTTTAAATTTTCTATACTAACATCAAGATAAGCCATTATTTCTTCATCAGATGGTTTATGTTCATAATTATCTTCATAATCCCTAACAAATTTTTTATATTTATTAACCATTTCACTAATATGAACAGGTAACCTTATTGTTCTTGAACTATCACTAATACCACGAGTAATAGCTTGTCTTATCCACCATGTTGCATATGTTGAAAATCTATATCCTTTATCAACATCAAACCTTTCAACTGCTTTTAATAATCCTAAATTTCCTTCTTGAATTAAATCTAAAAAATTTAAACCACGGCCAACATATTTTTTTGCTATTGATACAACAAGTCTTAAATTGTGTTCTGCTAACTTTTTAGCAGCATATTTATCATTTTCCTTACTTTTTTTTGCTAATTCTTGTTCTTGCTTTGCTGTTAAAAGAGGATATTTACCTATTTCTTTTAAATACTGCTTAACAGAATCTTCAACAAAACCATTATAACCATTTAAATCTAACTCATATCGATTATTTTCAGTAATAATTATACCTAATTTTTTAAGTTCCTTACAAATATAATCAAGGATATCTTCACTTATAATTTCTTCTTCAAACAAGTTAAAAATAATTTCTTGTAAAACTTCCATATCAATAACATTATTTACTAACTTATATTTAATTTTTCTTAATACCTTACTAAGGATAACTTCTTTTTCCATAGTTTATACCCCCCTTACTTAATTTTTAAATCTTTTTAACTCTTTTACATTTTTAGGCTTTCTTAATTCATTTAATGCCTTAGCTTCAAGTTGTCTTACCCTTTCTCTTGAAATTCCAAAAATGTTTCCTACTTCTTCAAGGGTTTTTTCTTCACCATCTATTAAACCTAAGCGTTGTTGAAGAATTATTTGATGTCTTGGCTTTAATTTAGACATAGCAAGTTTAACTGTATTTTCTTGTTCGATTTTATCAATTTCATTAACAAATTCTCCACCATTTAATGATGTTTCATCTACAACATAATCTATTAGATAAGTATCTTCATCTTCTCCGACAGGTTGATCAAGAGATAAAACATTAATCGAAGCTTTTTTTATATCTTTTAATTTTTCTTTTGTAATATCAAATTTTTTTATAATTTCTTCATCAGTTGGATAAAATCCATGTGTTTCAAAATAAGAACTTGAAAAATGTGATACTTTTTTCATCATCTCTACCATGTGAACTGGTATTCTTATTGTTCTTGATTTATCACATAAAGCACGAGTTATAGACTGTCTTATCCACCATGTTGCATATGTTGAAAATTTATAACCTAAGTTTGGATTAAATTTATCAACTGCCTTCATTAATCCTATATTACCTTCCTGAATCAAATCAAGCATAGGAAGACCTTGTCCTATATATTTTTTAGCTATAGATACAACAAGTCTTAAATTACTTTCAATAAGTTTATCTTTAGCATACTTACTACCTTTTTTAGCTTTTTTACTTAATTGAATAATATCTTCAGAAGATAACATTGGATATTTTGCTAATTCTTTTAAATATAATTTTACAAAATCATCATCAAAAGTATCATCTTTAACCACTTCATTTTCTTCTTCAATTATTTTAAAACCTAATGTTTGTAAATTTTCTATTATAAATAATAAAATATCTGTATCTAATTCTTCTTCACTATTACAATAGAAAATTATATTTTGTAAACCTTCCATTGTAAGTTCATTATTATTAACAGTATTTTTAATAGTTTGCAAGACTTTTTTTAGTAAAATTTCCCTTTTCATCCTACATTCCCCCTCAAACGCTACATATTTTATCACATTTTTTCTAAAAATGCAAGTTTTTTTATTTTAATTAAAAAAGCACAAGTTTTTTATCCTTGTACTTACTTCTTACTTATTATGTTAAACCCTGTCATTTCTTCAGGAACAGGAAGTTCCATGTAATTTAAAATAGACACCGCGATATCTTTTAAACTTCCATTGTAAACTTGATAAGATTTATTACATATAACAAATCTTACTGGATTTGTTGTATGAGTTGTTAAACTATTACCGTTTATATCAAGCATTTCCTCACAATTACCATGATCTGCCGTTATAAATAAGGTATAATTATTTAAACCTGCAAATTCATGTAATCTTCTAATGCACATATCAACATAACTAACAGCATTTTTACATGCTTCAAAATTACCTGTATGTCCTACCATATCAAGATTAGCATAGTTTACTAAAATAAAATCATACTTTTTACCATGTTTTATAATATAATCTGTTACTTCTTTAGAGCTCATCGGAGGGTACAAATCATATGTTCTTACATCTTTTTTCTTTATTTCTTTTCTTGTTGTATTTTTTAAAACTATATCTTTATCACCATCAAAGAAATGATTTACATGTGGATATTTACTTGTTTCTGCAATACGAAGTGATTTTAATTTATTATTTTCAATAACTTCCCCAAATGTATTAATAACATCATGATGTGGATAAGCATTAATACATTTTATACTTTTATCAACCGTCATCATTGTTACAACTTTTAAATTATTTAATTTTTTTGTTTCAAAATGCCTAAATCTAGGATTAGTAATTGCGCTAAATAATTGAGTTAATCTATCTGGTCTAAAGTTAGCTACGATAATACTGTCATCATTTTCTACAACACCTTTTTTATCAATAATTGTAGGAGTAATAAATTCATCAAAATTTTCATGCTTATAATTATCTTCAATTACTTTTTTATAGTCTTCTTCATATGGACCAAAGTTATTAACAATTACATCATATGCAAGTTTTGTTCTTGTATAATCTTTTTCTCTATCCATTGCATAATATCTTCCTGAAACTGTAGCTAGACTTCCTATATTTAATTCTTTCATAAAGTTAGTAATTCCATCAAGATATTTTAAACAAACATTATAAGCTGTATCTCTTCCATCTAGAAAAGCATGAAGATAAAGTTTATCAACATCATACTGTTTTGCCATATCTATTAAAGCCATAATATGATTAATTGATGAATGAATACCACCATCAGACAAAAGTCCCATAATGTGTACTTTAGAATTATATCTTTTAGCGTGTTCAAAAGCTTCGATAAAAGCTTCATTGTTAAAAAATTCCCCACTTGCTATTTCTTTATCAATTTTTAAAAGTGGCCCTTCCACAACTCTTCCTGAGCCAATTGTTATATGGCCTACTTCACTATTACCCATTTGTCCTTTTGGAAGACCAACAAATTCCCCACTTGCTTCAAGTAGAGAATATGAATAATTTTCATATATAAAATCAAGTGCAGGATGACTACTTTCTAAATAAGCATTACCATAAGAATTTTTATTTTCACCAAAACCATCAATTATTGCTAATATTACTTTTTTCATATAAACATATCATCTCCAATACAAAATACTGCATAATATGGGATATATTTTACCTTATTTTTTAAACTAAAATTTTGATTAGAAAGTCTAATAGCAAAATTTAAATTATACTTTGTCATAGTCATTCCTAAACTCTTAGACTTACTTCCCATATCTTTATTATAAATTTCAATTGGTATAATTAAACCATTTCTATTTTGAATAACTATATCGATTTCACATTTACCACCAGTCGCATGATAATTATAAACATTAAACCCATTTTGACTTAATACTGAAACAACATTATTTTCATATATTGTTTCAAGTAATTTTTCATTTGTAAGCAATCTATTAGAATTAACATTCATCTTTTTATATAAAATTCCAGAATCATTATAATATAATTTAAAATTATCTTCTTCACGGCACTTACTAAGTGGAGATGTTATAGCATTAATTCTACTACTTTTTATAATTAAATGATTTTTTTCCATATATGAAATAATATTTTCGTAATCTTTTCCACGACCACCTGGTTTTACAAGTCCATATAAAAACTTTTTATTTTCCTTTAATAATTGAAAAGAAATACTATTAAAAACTTCAATACCTTTTTTTATTTCTGAATTATCACTTTCAATTAAATTATCTTTAATATATAAAATACTTTTATCATGATAAGAAGATAAAATATTATAATCATTTTCTTTATGAAAGTTAATTATTGTACTTGGATAACCTCCAGTTATAACATAATCATTATAAACTTCAATTGCTAAAGAATGAAAAGGCATAGGTTTATTATTTCTAAAAGAATCTTCAATAAAATCAATAAGTTGTTCTTTGCCTATAAACTTTAAATACTCAGGAAATGTAACAAGATTCATCTTTTTAAGCGATATTTCTCCTGCTTTATTACCTGTTAAAAACTTTTCATTAGATGTTATCATAACGATATCATAAGAAGAATTAATAAACAATTTCTTAACAAGTTTAAATATTTTTTCATTAACATTATCAAAAACAATTAAACTTTCTTCTTTAAAAATAGTTTCAAGTGATATTGCTGATAAAGCTTTTATTAGTTTTTCCAAACTTGAATTTTTTTCAAATACATAATTTAATTCTAAATTATTATTACAATCAAAATATATTGTATTTTTATACTCTTTTTTACCAAAATCTAAAATAGTATAAGTTTTCCCACATCCACTTATTCCGTACAACAACATTGGTTTTTTATTATCATCAATTTTCCATTTTAATAGTTCTTCACTAATTTTTCGTTCCATAAATTGTCCCCTTTCTACCATAATCATAACTTAATTATAATATTTGTTATAACTTTAGTCAATATAATGTAAAAAAATAAAAATAAAAAAGATACATAAAAATATCTTCTTATTTAAATTATAGTAAATTATTAATTTCTTCTTCTGTTAAAGATGTAACTTTTTTAATTGTATCAATATCAATATTTTCTTCTAACATTGATTTTGCCAACTCATATATACGATTATTAAGTTCTTCTTTTTCAAGATTAATTTCTTCTTTTTCAA
>HF999781.1:0-3576 GCA_000434175.1 Mycoplasma sp. CAG:611 | reverse complement strand
TTTTCTTTTGCAAGATTAATTTCTTCTTTCATTTCGTTTAGCTTTTTTTCTTTTTTTTCATGTTCTTTCTTTATACAGTTATTTTCATATTCCTTAGCTAACTCGCTATCATATAAACCTATTACTTTTTCATTATTTGATATTTCTTCAAGATTATCTTTAAACATAGTTAACTTTTCATCCCCTTTAGCTATTTCTTCCAAAGACTGCTTACTTGATATACATAACATTAATAATTTTTTATCAAGTGGTGTTAAGCTTTCTTTTCTAGCCTTATTATACCATTTATTTTTTATTTTTTCTAGACTAATATGATAAACTTCTCCAAAAGAATTATTAACTACTCCTGTTTTTGTTCTCATTTCAAATTTAAGTATCGCTTCGTTTGTTCTAAATCTTTTATAATTACTAAAATTATTAAAGTTTATTTGAATTATTCTTTTTGCCTTATATTTTTTATCACCACATTTATATTGATCTGCCATAAGTTTGTGATAATATGCATCATTTTTATTAAATAATCCATCATAATAATAACGGTTCATTTCTAAATTAATTATATTTTTTTCTATTTCTACTAGTATATCTGTTGTCATTTTTTTACTATTATAATGTTCTATACCTAACTCATTATTTAATATAATCATATTCTTATCAATTATTTTTTTAGGCATTTCCGTTATGCTTGATATTAAATCAACCAAGTAATTCCTATTTTTCTTATTAGTTAATACGCTTTTAAATACCGGATCAAATGTCGCAGGGATTACTCTTTTCTTTTCCCTTATTTCTTTAATCTCTTGTTGATATGGTTTCATAAGTTCCTCCTTTCATTAATATTTAGAAGATATTTTTTATCCTCTATATATAATTATACAAACATATTTTAAAAGCACCTAAATTTTTAAGGAAAAACTTTTATTTTTTATTAAAAACATAATCATAAACCATTTCTAATACTTTCATAACTATAATTAACATTTTATATTTATTATAATTATTATCTTTATAAAAATGACTTTCTATTACTACTAAATTATCTATTATTAAATAATTTATTTTATTTTTTCTAACTTCACTAATATTATTTTTACATATCTTAAATATATCTTTATCTTCTTTTATACAATAATACTTATTATTTTTTATAAATATTATTAAACTATCTTTATATATTCTTTTTATAAATATATACCTATTTATTAAACTCACTACTTTTATTAAAAATATATTTATTTATATTTCTATATATAACTCCTTTATTTACTTTATATATATTTAAAAATGTATTTATACTAGTAAAAAATGTTTCTAAATTTATATAATTATTTTTATACAAATACTTTACTTCTTTTATTCTTTTTATTATTCTTTTTTTAGATAATTTTTCTATCTTTATTATTGTTTTTTTATTTAATACTTTATATCTATATCCTAAAAATACAAAACCTTCTTTTATACTTACTATTTTACATTTATTCTTATTTAATTTTAATTTATATTTTTCAATTAACTCTTTTTCAATTAACTTATATATTTTTTTTAATTTATTCTTATCTTTATCTATTAAGATAAAATCATCCATATAATGAATATAATATTTAATCTTATAATCATAAATTATTTTATGATCTAATTCATATAAATAAAAAATAGATAAAAATTGACTAGTCATATTTCCTATTGGAAGTCCTTTATTATATTCATATATAGGTATTTTTTCTATTTCTTTTTTTCTATTAGGAAATAAACTTATATAATACTTTTTAATTTTATTTATTTTTTCATTTACATATATACTATTTGTACTAGATAAAATATCACATATAAAATTATATGAATAACTATCTAATTTATCTATTAACATACTTTTAAGTATATTATGATCTATTGTATAAAAATATTTACTTATATCTAATTTTAATATATAAAAATTATCATATTTTTTATTTTCTTCAATATATTTATTTAATAACTTTCTAGCATATGATGTTCCTTTATTTTTTCTTGTTGCTACATTTCTATCATCTAAATATTTTTCTAAATTAGGTATTAAATAATTTCTTGTTATATAATGATTTATTACTTTATCTTTTATATTTAATGACATTACTATTCTAAATTTAGGTTTTGTTATTAAAAATATATTATATTTACAAGTATAATTATTATTATAATTAACTATTGTATTATAAATATTATTTATATTTTCAAACTTATATTTTTCAAAATTATATATTTTACTTTTATTTTTAGTATTTTTTCTAATCTCATTTTCATATATATTTAAAATATCATTAAATACTTTATAATTCATTATTTATCCATCCATGTAACATTTTATTTATCTTTGTTAAATTAAATATATATGTATTTAAATTTTTTAAAGAAATATAATTCTTTTTATATGAATATTCAAAATAAAAATCTATCATACTTATTTTACTTAAACATTCATATTTTATATTTTCCTTATTATCTATTTTATTATTAGCTAAATATACTAATTCAAGTAATTCAAATGATGTATTTATTATTCTTTTTTTAATTATTATATCTTTTTTAGGATAATTTATTAAAATACTATCTAAAGACAAAATAAAATTTTTTATTTCATTTGCTAAAAGAAACTTATTATTCATTAACAACCTCATTTATATATTTAACTATTTTTTCTAACTTCTCTATTTCTAAAATTTCAAGTTTAGGAGTTATATTATCTTTCATTTCTCTTAATTCTAAGACTTTTTTTCCTTTTTCTAATATTTTTTTATAATTATTATTTTTATTAAAATCTTTTTTATCTTCTTTATTATCCTTATATTTAATTAAATAATTTATATTATTATCTTCTAGTTTATTTATTACTTTAACTAATACATTACTAGGAAATCCTACTTTAGAATTTACTATTTTATAACCCATTAAATAACTTATTATAATAGAATCTTCATCAAATACCGAAACAAACTTTCCTATTTCTCTTAATAAAACATAATCACTACTTTTTTTCATACTTTCCTTCTTTCATAAATAAAATTTTAATTATAATAAAAATAAGGGTCACTTAAAACGATGTTATAACATCATTTTAAGGCCCTTAATTTTTATTATACTTTTTATATGCTTTCTAGGAAGTTACGTATAACTATCCATACATATATTTAATTTAGAGATACTATCTCAAAGATATGTTTTGTCCTTTATTAATTCCCATACATTAACCATGACTAATGTATCATATTACACATTTTATAAAGGTCTGGCCGAACGGCAAACTGGTTGTTGTTGACATTGTTGTTGTTCGCATTCCCATCCGAATTGACATTGAACGCATTGTTACTGTTGCTAGCATTCTGAGGCAATCAAACATACCTTATATATATAAATAACATAATTATAAATTTATTTATAATTAATTATATATACCATTTTTATACTTATTAACAATTTTTCAAAACTTCCCGCAGGATTTCACCCTGCAGGGAAGAAAGATCATAACCCAAGTGTATATGGTGAACTTGAAGTTCCATTTCCTCCGGTGATTTGTGCGGAAGATATTAGATATAAAACTGG
>HF999780.1:2632-13889 GCA_000434175.1 Mycoplasma sp. CAG:611 | reverse complement strand
TATTAACTTTATAAATTAATTATATAAAACACCCCCCCCAGGTTGTCAATATTTTTTATAAATTTTAACAATTAACCGAAAACAAAAAATAAAAAAACAATACAAAATAAGGGCCAAGATTTCGTATCATTTTATAAATTTAGAATAGTTTATTTTTTTAATATAGTCAATAAATATATTAAAAGTTGCGTTTAACTTGCGTTAAAACTAAAAAAAAGATAAAATTTTATCTTTTTTCTATATCTAAGTATACATCTAAATCATTTAATTTTACTAAATTAGTTAAGTCTTCTTTTTTAATTAATGAAAGCGCTAATGTTTCTTCTTTAATATAAGATTCAAATTCTTTTAATACACTTTCAAAATAAGAATCACCGTTATAGAATAAATTAATTCTATCTTCAATATTAAAGTCTTTTTCTTTACGCATATTTTGAACTTTTGATACAAGTTCTCTTGCTAAACCTTCTTTTATTAAATCTTCTGTTAAAGTAGTATTTAAGATAATAAAGTTATTACCTTCATTTATACAGTCAAATCCTTCTTTAGATTCAATTCTTATATCAACAAGATTTTTATCAATATCAAACTCTTCAAATTTTAATGTACCACCATTTAATAAAGTTTCTTTATCTTTTTCAGTTAAATTATTTAAGAAAGTTTGATATTCTTTCATTTTATTTCCAAATAATTTACCTGTTTCTTTAAAGTTTGGTCTTATAATAAAGTTCATATATAAACTTAAATCATCAACAAATGTTAATTTTTTTACATTTAATTCATCTGTTATTAAAGATGTTAAATCACTTAATATGTTTTTATTTTTACCATCAATTAATACTTCACTAATTGGTTGTCTAACTTTTATTTTAGCTTCTTCACGAGCATTTCTACCAAGTGAAATTAAGTCTCTTACTAAATCCATTTTTTCTTCTAATTTTAAATCTATTAGACTTTCATCACATTTTGGAAATGAACTTAAATGGACTGATTCTTCATTTGTTAAATTTTGGTATATTTCTTCACTTATATATGGAGAAATTGGTGCAAGAAGTTTTGATAAGCCAATTAATACTTCATAAGTAGTTTGATAAACACTTTTTTTAGAATTATCTAAAACACTGCCCCAGAATCTATTTCTATTTCTTCTAATATACCAATTAGATAAATCTTCTCCAACAAATGTTGTCAAATATTTTACAACTTTATTTAAATCATATTCTTCAAAAGCTTCAGTTACATTTTTAACAAGTCTATTATATTTAGAAAGTAACCATTTATCTATTTCTTCTAAATCTTTGTATTCTACTTTAAAGTTTCTTGGATCCACTTTATCAATATTAGCATATGTTTGAAAGAAAGTATAAGTATTTTTAAATGGATTAAAGAATTTAGAATGTACTTCTTTTAATCCTTCATAATCAAATTTTAAAGGCATCCATACTGGTGAAGTATATGGAAGATAAAATCTTACCGTATCTGCTCCATATGTTTTTAAAGTTGTAAATGGTTCTACAATATTACCTTTACTTTTACTCATTTTTTTGCCTTCTTTATCAAGTAATAAATCATTTACTAAAACATTTTTATATGGTGAACATCCTTTAACAAAAGTTGATATTACAAGAAGTGAATAAAACCATCCACGTGTTTGGTCAATTCCTTCACAAATAAAATCTGCTGGAAATTGTGTTTCCCAAAGTTCTTTATTTTCAAATGGATAATGATATTGAGCAAATGGCATAGAACCAGAATCAAACCAACAATCAATAACATCCACTACTCTAGACATTGTTTTACCACATTTTGGACATTTAATATGTATATCATCAACATAAGGTCTATGTAAATCAATTGAAGTATCAATTTTTTCAATTGCTTTTTCTACTAATTCTTCTTTTGAACCAATCATCTCGTCATGTCCACATGAACATCTCCATAAAGGAAGTGGTGTTCCCCAATATCTACTTCTTGAAATAGCCCAATCATTTAAATTTTCAAGCCAATTTCCAAAACGCTTTTCTCCAACATAACTTGGATACCAATTAACTGTTTTGTTAGCTTCCACAATTTTATCTTTAATTTTAGTAACTTCAAGATAGAAACTTGGTTTTGAATAATATAAAAGTGGTGTTCCACATCTCCAACAATGAGGATATGGGTGAACTAATTTTTGTTTTTTAAATAATTTATCGTTTTCTTTTAAATACTTAATAACATCTAAATCAACATCAAAGACATTTCTACCCTTCCAAAGTCCTTCAGTATAACATCCATCTTCACCAACAGGATTAAGGTATGGTAAATTATACTTTTTACCAATATTAGCATCATCTTGCCCAAAAGCTGGTGCAATATGAACTACCCCCGTACCATCTTCCATAGTTACATAATTATCACATGTTACATAAAATGCTTTTTTATTTACTTTCAAACTTGGAATTAATTGTTCGTAAGAAGTATATTCTAAATCTTTTCCTAAATATTCTTCAAGTATTTCATAAGAATCTCCAAGAACTTTATTTGCTAGTTTTTTAGCAAGAATAAATTTATATCCATTTGATAATACTTTAACATATTTTTCATTTGGATTAACACATAAAGCTACATTTGAAATTAAAGTCCATGGTGTTGTTGTCCAAACAAGAAAATAAGAATCATCATCACATACTTTAAAAGGTACAATTACAGTTTGAGCTTCAATATCTTTATATCCTTGGGCAACTTCATGAGAAGCTAAACCTGTACCACATCTTGTACAAAATGGAACAATTTTAACTCCTTCATAAAATAAACCTTCATCAAAAAATTTCTTTAAAATATACCATTCTGTTTCAATATATTTATTATCATAAGTAACATAAGGATGTTCTAAATCAATGAATTGACCCATTTTAGCAGTTAAATCACTAAATGATTTTTCATTACTCCATACAAGTTCACGACAAACATTATTAAATTTTTCAATTCCATAATTTTCAATATCTTTTTTAGAATTAAAACCTAATTTCTTTTCTGCTTCTACTTCAACAGGAAGACCATGTGTATCCCATCCTACTTTTCTAAGTACTTTATATCCTTGCATAGTTTTATATTTACAAAAACTATCTTTTAAAAATTTAGCAACCATATGGTGTAATCCTGGATGACCATTAGCAGTTGCTGGTCCATCATAAAATACAAAATAATTATTACTTTTATCAATAGATTTTTGTAATATATCATTTTCTTTCCAATAATCAATAAAATGTTGTTCTACTTCTTCATAATTTCCTTTTCTTAATTCTTTAAACATAACTATTCCTCCTTAAAAATATAAAAACTTTATGACATAAGGGCGATAAAAATCGTGGTTCCACCTTATTTCATAAAGTTTATTATGCTCTTAAAACTATAATGCGTTACCATCTATATCTATTTACTTAATATAGAACATCAGAAGTGATCTAAAATATACTTATTTTATTGATTTTCACCAAACATCAACTCTCTTATTAAAATAAATTATATTTCCGTCTTCCTCATTTGTTTTTAATATAACAATATACTAGCATATTTTTAATTATTTTACAAGTAGTTATATTTATAATTTTTTATTAATTAAACTACTTCATAACCTAAAAGTTTTATGTCATTTGATATATAATCTTGCTTTATAAAAACATCATCTTTTAAAATAGATAAATATTTTTTATTATCATCAGAAAATATTGTTACAACATTATTTACATCTTCATTTAATAAAACGCTCCCTAAGAAATTAGCACCACTTGATATACCAACACCAAGTCCTAATTCTTTTGCTAACATTTTACTCATAGTAATCGCATCCTCATCACTTATTGAGTAATAATGTGTTATATTTTCTTTTTTAAAATTATCAGGAATAAAATCATCTGCAATACCTTCAATTTTATGTGAATTAACTTTATTTTTATTAATAATTTCAGAATTTTTAGGTTCCACAAGTGCTACTTTTAAATTAGGAAAAACTTCTTTTAATCTATTTGTTACTCCCATTAAAGTACCTCCACTTCCTACCCCACTTACAAAACCTCCGATATTATTTAATTTATTTAATATTTCTTTTGCTGTAGTATTATAATGAGTATCGATATTTAATTTATTTGAAAATTGATTTATTAATAAAACATCTTTTTTTCTAGCATATTCTTTAGCAAGCTTTACACATTTTACAAATCCACCATCTTTTTTTGATATAAGGTGTAATTTAACCCCAAAACTTTTAAGTAATATTTTTCTTTCTTCACTTACAAAATCAGGCATAAAAATAACTACTTTTTTCTTATAATAATTTCCAAGAGCTGCTAGTGCTATTCCTGTATTACCACTTGTTGCTTCTACTAAAGTAGTAATATTTTCTAAATTATTCTTATTAAGGACATAATAAATTAATCTATCTTTTATACTTCCAGTTAAATTAAACCATTCAAGTTTAGCATAAATAAAATTTTCTTTTTCTTTATATTTATATTTTATTTTTATCATTGGTGTATTACCAATTAAACCATTCATAAACTTCACCTGTAGTAATAAATGTTTAAAAATATATTTTGTTACAAAAAAAGAAACTTAAATGTTTCTTACTAATTCATATAATTCGTTATTTATTTCTTCGATATTTCTTAATTTATCTTCTTTAACACATGAAATATATTTAAAATTATATTTATCTTTTAATTCAAGATAAGCATTCTCTGCCATAGTTAAATGTTTTATACTTTTTTCATGTTCGTCTAAAGATGCTCTATTTTTTCTTAATTCTAAAGCATATTTAGTAGGCATATGTAAAAAAATTACTATATCAGGTTTAATCAGTTTTAATAAATTAAATTCAAGTTCATATATAAAATTATATATTTCATATCTTTTATTTTTATCTTCTTCTTTGCCTCCTTGATGAGCCATATTACTAAAAGTATATCTATCTAAGATTACATAATCATAAGAATTAATTAATTTTTTTAAAGTATCTAAATTATATAATCTATCTGCAGCAAAATATAAACTAGAAACTTTAGGATCAACGTTAACTGCACCTTCAGTAAAATATGATTTACATATTTCTTCTTTGCCAAGATAAGGGCCTCCCACTATTTTACCTGTTGGAGAATTATAATTAGGAAAAGAAAAGTATACACATGTTTTATTATCTTTTTCTATTTTTTCTTTTAATAACTTACTTTGCGTTTCTTTTCCCGAACAATCTGTTCCTTCGATTAATATAAGCTTTCCCATTTTATTTTCTCCTGTAAAGAACATGTTTATAATTTAAATTATTTTCTTCATTTTCACTTAATATTTCTTTTTCATACAAAGTTTTATCAAAAGTTGGAAAATATACTGTAGCATCATTACATACTTCATCTATTTCTGTTAAATATATTTCATTTACTTTATCTATAAATAAACGATATATTGTACCTCCTCCGATTACAAAAACTATTTCATCTTTATCTTTATAATCACTAAGGAATTTATTTAAATCATGATATAAAATAACACCTTCAGGTACAGTTATATCATCTTGTGATAAAACAATGTTAGTTCTATTAGGTAATACTTTAGGAAGTGAGAAAAAAGTATTTGCTCCCATTATTACAGTATGACCTGTTGTAACATTTTTAAAAAATTTTAAGTCTTCTTTAATAGGCCAAATAAGATCATTATCTTTTCCTAATTCATTATTTTTTCCTACTGCAGCGATCATTTTAAGTTCCATAAATTACCTCCTTATTGAGCTAGTGGAAAGTTAATCTTTCCATGATGCTTATATTTTCTTATTTTTATATCTTTTAAATCTCTTGAATTATCAAATTCAAAAAAATCATGTATCTCTTCATTTATCCAAAGTTCAGGAGCTTCTAAATCTTCTAAAGTTTCCCCTCTTAAGATTTGTTCTTTTATTCCTTCTATTTGATTTACATAAATATGAGCATCTTTTATACTCCAAGAGATTTTGCCTGGTTTTAAATTAGTACAATGTGCAATTAGACATAAAAGTGTTGCATATTGTGTTACATTAAATGGTAACCCAAGTGGAACATCACAACTTCTTTGATGAACGGAAAGATTTAAATATCCATCTGTTACATCCCATTCACTAGACCATACACATGATGGTAAAACAGCTGTTTTTAAAAATTCATTTTGCCATAGTGACATAACAAGTCTACGATCATTTGGATTAGATTTTATTGTATCAATCAAGTTTTGAGTTAACTTATATCTATTAACTATCCACCCATAAGCTGTTCCAATTGTATAAGCATATTCTTTGCCATAGAATTTAGCAGCTTTAATATTTTTACCTTCAATATTACTTTTAACTTTAATTTTATTACCATCTTTATCTAACATAATATTATTATCTAAATCATATAAATCTACTTCTTTGTCTTTATCATAAATATAATTTTCTTTTATTGGTTCATAAATCCTGTAAATACCATCAGCATCTACCATCCATTCATCCCAAATATGATTTTTTCTTTCTTGTAACCATCTTACATCATTTGATTGTTCTTGATATATCCAAAGTATTTCTGTTATTGCATTTTTAAAAAATAATTGTTTTGTAGTAAGAACTGGAAATTCTTCTTGTAAATCAAAATTAAAAGTATAATTTGGTATTTTAATTGTGTTAATTCCTGTTCTATTTTCTACTTCTACCCCTTCAGTTAATATTTTTTTACACAACTTTAAATATTCTTTATCCCATTTTGCCATAAAAAATAACCTCCCTATAATTTAAGTTTATAACAAAAAAGAAAATAAGTCTATAATTTTTACTTATTTTCTTTAGCATGTATTTCTTTTATTTTTTCTTCAATGTTTTTCCCATATTCATATGAATTATCATAATGAAAACTTATTTGTGGCATTTTTCTTATATCTATTTTTTTAGATAAACTTATTTCTATAAAATTAGCAGCTTTATTTAAACTCTTTAATACCTCTTCTTTTTTACTATCATCTAAAACAGTAAAATATACTTTAGCATAACTTAAATCATTTGTTACATCACATGATGTTATAGTAACAAATTTTATATTAGGATCTTTTATTTCTTCCATTAAGATATAACTTATTTCTTTAACAAAGTTACTACCTATTCTTTCTGTTTTTATACTCATCTTTTTATTTCCACCATTTCATAAGTTTCTATGATATCATTTTCTTTTATATCCATAAAGTTTTCTAAAGTAACACCACAATCCATACCTTTTTTAACTTCATTTACTTTATCTTTTTCTCTTTGAAGAGATGCTATTTTACCATCATATATAACAATACCATCACGAATAAGTCTAGCTTTAGAATTAGCTTTAATAACACCATCAGTAACATGACTTCCTGCGATTACTCCAACTTTAGAGAATTTAAAGATTTGTCTAACTTCAATTTCTCCAGTTACTTTTTCTTCATATTCAGGATCTAACATTCCTTTAATAGCTTGTTCTAATTCTTCAAGCATCTTATAAATAATGTTATGAAGTCTTATTTCAACACCATATTGTTTAGCAACATCCATTATTTTATTATTAGGTCTTACATTAAAGCCATAAATTAAAGCATTACTTGCGCTTGCTAAAACAATATCACTTTCTGTTATTGTACCAACACCACTTCTTATAACATCAACACTAACTCCTTCGATATTTAATTTTTGAAGAGATGCTTTTATTGCTTCTTCACTACCTTTTACATCTGTTTTTAAAACAACATTAATTTTTTTAGTACCATCTTTTACTTTACTAAACAAATCATCTAGAGTCATTCCATTTCTATTTGTATTAGCTTCTTTATGTCTTAAAGTTCTTTCTTCTGATACTTTTCTTGCTTCTTTTTCTGTTTCAAAAGCCATAAATTTGTCACCTGAAACAGGTAAATCATTAAGACCTGTTATTTCTACAGGAGTTGATGGTGCTGCACTTAAAATATTTTCTCCGCGATCATTTTTTAAAGTTCTAACCTTTCCATGGAAATTACCAACCACAATAGGATCTCCTAATCTTAATGTACCATTTTGAATTAGTATAGAACAAACAGCACCAATATTTTTATCAAGTCTTGCTTCAATTACTGTTCCCGTTGCATAGCGATTTTTATTAGCTCTTAAATTTTTAAGTTCAGCGATTAATAAAATATTATCTAAAAGTTCATCAATACCTTCTTTAGTTTTAGCACTTATTTTATTAACTAAAGTATCTCCTCCCCAGTCTTCTGGTGTAAGTCCATATTCAGTTAATGCTTGTAAAACACGCTCAGGATTAGCGCCAGGTAAATCCATCTTATTAATAGCTACAATTATTGGCACATTAGCTGCTTTAGCATGATCTATTGCTTCAACTGTTTGAGGTTTAATACCATCAACTGCGCTTACAATTATAATTACTATATCTGTAACACTTGCTCCTCTAGCCCTCATTGCTGTAAATGCTTCATGTCCTGGAGTGTCTATAAATGTTATTAATTTATCACGAACTTTAACTTGATATGCTCCGATACTTTGTGTAATTCCTCCAGCTTCTTTATCTACTACATTTGTATTTCTAATTGCATCAAGAAGTGAAGTTTTTCCATGATCGACATGTCCCATAATTGTAACAACTGGAGGACGTGGTTCTAAATCTTCTTCTTTATCAATTATTTCATATTCTTCAAAATTTATAATATCTGTTTTTTCTTCATTTTTTAACTTCTTATTATAATCCATTACAATAAGTTCTGCTGTTTCATAATCTAAACTTTGATTAATATTAACAATCATCCCTAAATCAAATAACTTTTTAATTATTTCATTAGTATTTACATTTAATTCTTCTGCCAAATCTTTAACAGTCATTTGATTTTTATATACAATTATATTTGTATCATTAATGTTTTTATTACTTGATAGTTTTTCTTTATGTTTATACATTTCTTTTTTTTCTTTAAGATATTTTGAATCATCACGAGTTACTTTTTTAGAAGCTTGTTTTGGTTTCATTTTATCTTTTGAATCACTTACATCAAGTTTTTTTATTATCTCTTTATTTAATTCTTCTTCCTCTTCTACTTCTTCTTCAATTTCTTCTTTTATTTCTTCAAAAGAAGATGTTTCATTATCTAATAAAATAATATCTTCTTCAGTAAGTAAATCATCTTCATTATTTACTTTTATATTTAAAGAATTACATATTTTTATTATTTGGTCTACAGTAAGATTAACATCATTTGCATATTCTAATACACTCATCATTATAATCAAACCTCCTTTTTTATTTTATTATTTCTTTTAAATTATCATATAGTTCATCCTTTATTTCCATTTCTAAATGACGTTCTAAAACTTTTGATTTTCTTGCTTTTTCTATTACTTCAAGATCTTTTTTTAAATAAGCTCCACGACCATTAACTTTCCCTGTTAAATCTATAACTATTTCATTAAGTGGTGTTTTAACTATTCTTATTAAATCTTTTTTATCACATTTTTCATGTGATACAACACATGTTCTTTGTGGTACTTTTTTTACTTTCATAAAAACTCCTACTTAATACTAATACCCATTTCTTTAGCTTGTTCTGTTGTTTTAACATCAATTTTAAATCTTGTTAAACGTGAAGCAAGCCTAACATTTTGTCCTTTTTTACCTAAAGCAAGTGAAAAATCTTCACCATCTGCAATTGCTAATGCTTCTTGTTTATTAGAATCAAGGATAAACACTTTTATATTTTTAGCAGGGCTTAATGCGTTTGTTATAAATTTTTCTTTATCTTCATCATATTTTACTATATCAAGTTTTTCACCATTAAGTTCTTTTATTATGTTACTAATTCTTTTACCTTTTTCTCCAATACAGCATCCAATTGGATCTATATTAGCATAGCTACTATAAACTGCAACTTTACTTCTTACTCCTGGTTCACGAGCAACACTATAAATCATAATAGAACCATCTGCAAGTTCTGGTATTTCAAGTTCAAATAATCTTTTTACAAAATTATAATGCTTTCTTGATAATTTAATAAGTGTTCCTTTTGAATCTAATTCGACTTTTGTTACATATGCTTTAACAACACTACCCATTTCAAGTTTTTCATCCCCAATTAATTCAGATTTTGGTAAAATACCATTTACTCTTCCTAAATTAATATAATAATTTCCTTCATCTTCTAAATCACATACACCTGAAATTATTTCTCCTTCTTTATTTGAAAACTCATCAATAATACTGTTTCTTTCTGCTTCGCGAATCTTTTGAATTAATAATTGTTTAGCACTTGAAGTCGCTACACGACCAAAATCTCCTGGATCTACTTCTTCATATATTTTATCACCAACATTTTTTGTTTTATCTATTTTTAAAGCATCTTTAAGTAAAATTTGACTATCAATATCTTCTTCTTCATTTATTTCTTCTACTACTATTTTATATGAATATATTTTTATTTCTCCTGTTTCTTTATCAATTTTAACATCTACATTTTGTTTTCCTCCAGAATGTTTCTTATAAGCATTTGCTAAAGATTGTTCCATACTTTCAAAAATATAATTTCTATCAATATGTTTTTCTTTTTCTAACATATCAACAGCTTTTAAAAATTCTTTACCATTCATCTTAATTACCTCTTTCCTTAGATGATACATCTAATACATATTGTTCTTTTATTACATCATTTTCATCAATTATTGGTGATATAATGTGTGTTGCTTCCACTACTTTATTAAGATCAACAACAGCATTATTTAATGACTCTAATGTTATGAATAAAGTATTAGGCTTTGCCTTTTGATACTTTACTTCATATACAGTTAACCCTATTTTATTAAGTGGTTCTTCAATTAATAATTTAATATTTTTTATAATAAACACCTCCATATAAATATAAAAGATGGAACAGATTCCATCTCCTTTCTTTTTATTACATGCTAATTATAACAAATTTATAACCATATTTCAACTATTTTATTTTAATTTCTTTATAAAACAACCTATTTATAATAATTTATTTATATTATTATCCTCATAAGTTTTCTTTTTATACCGAAAAAGACTTAAAAATTTAAGCCTTTTATATCTTCTTTTTTTAAAGATGTTACTTTTAAAATAATATCTATGTCTATATTTTCCTTCAACAAATTTTTAGCAATTTCAAGCTTTTGCTTTTTTTCTTGATCCAATTCTTTTTTTCTTGTTTCTTCCTCTTGTTTTCTAATATCTTCTTTCTGTTTTTCAATTTCTTGTTGCTG
>HF999780.1:0-2549 GCA_000434175.1 Mycoplasma sp. CAG:611 | reverse complement strand
TCTTGTTGTTGTTTTCTAATGTTTTCTTCTTGCTTCTTAACATCTTGTTGTTGCTTTTTTACATCTTCCTCTTGTTTTTTTACATCTTTTTCTTGTTTTTTTACATCTTTCTCATATTTCTTAACATCTTCCTCATGTTTCTTAACATCTTCATCATATTTTTTTATATCTTTTTCGAGTTCTTCAAAATAGGCTTTCGTACAATTTTTTTCCCATTCTGCTGCCTTTTTAACATCATATAATCCAATAATATCTTCATCATCTGACAATTCTTCTATATTTTTCTTAACATTCATTAAACTTTCATCCCTTTCTGCTAATTCATCCAAAGTTTCTCTTTCAGATGCACATAACATAAGCAATTTTAAATCAAAATCGTTTAAACTTTGTTTCTTTCCTTCATTATACCAAAATTTCTTTAGAATTGCTAGATTAACATGATAAACTTCTCCATAAATAGGATCAATATATAAGCCATTTTCTGAAGTCATTTGAAATTTAATAATTATATCTTCATCACTAAAATATTTAAAATCATTAAAATTTATTTGAATTACTCTTTTGATATTTCTATAATCAGCACTTCTTTTATACTGATCTACCATTAGTTTTTGATAATATGCTGCATTCTTTTCAAATATTCCGATTTCCTTTTGAGCATTCATCTCTAAATTAATTACATTTTTTTCTATTTCAACCAATATATCAGTATTTAATTGTTTGTTATTATATTTTTCAATAGGAAGTTGATTATTAACAACAACCATGTTTTTAGATATTATTTCTTTAGGAATTTTAGTTACATAGGATATTAAATCTTCCAAATAACCTCTGTTATTTTCGTTTGTTAATAAACTTTTAAATACTGGATCAAATGTCGCAGGAATTACTCTTTTCTTTTCTCTTATTTCTTGTAACTCTTTTTCTATTTCATTCATAATTTTTCCTTTCTTTTTTAAAAGGGACATTTTTATATGTCCCTATTTTAGCAAGAAGTAAATTCAATAAGTTTTCTTATAAATGTTCCAAAGTTTATTCCCAAATTAAATAAATAATTCATTATAAATGTTGATAAAATTAATATTATTATTACTAATACTACTTTTAATATTTTATTTTTAAATAACTTTTTTATCTTATCGGACATAGCTTTTTACCTTTTATTCTTCTAATTGATGAGCCTAAACTATTACCAAAATCAAAAAATATTGAAAAAATACCTTTAACTCCATTTATGAAAGCTGCGGTTATATTAATACCACCAACAATAGTTTTTAATTCTTTATTCGTTAAGTCAAACATATTATCTACATTTGATAGGTCTTGTATAACCTTCAAATACTCCTATTCCAAAAATTAAACCTGCTAAAGCTCCGATTATAGCCCAAATTGATACACCACCTGAAATTTTCTTTAATTCATTCTTTTTTAATTCCATCATAATTTATTCCTCCTTTAAAACTAATTTTTTGTTTTTTAATTCATAACATTTATCAAATAAATCTTTATTATTCAACCTATGAGAAATCATAATAACTTTTTTCTCTGGATAATTTTTAAATATATTATTTAAAATTTTCCTTTCTGTTTCAACATCTATTTCATTAAAACTTTCATCAAAAATAACTAAATCACTTCCTTTTAATAAACTTCTTGCAATTAACAACCTTTTCCTTTCGCCTTTACTTAAATTTAAACCATTTTCTTCAAGAATATAATATGAATTTATATTATTTTTCTTATAAATATCGTTAATTAAACAGGTATCTATAGCTTTATTAATTTTCTTTGAATTACTATTTACTAAACTTAAATTTTCGCTTATCGAAGAAGTAAAAAGAGATTCATCTTGTCCTACATAAGTAATACTATTTCTAATAACACCATTATTAATATTATTTATATCAGTATTATTAATTTTAATATTACCATCATCAGGAATTAAATACTTTAATAAAAGGTTCATTAAAGTTGATTTACCACTTCCACTTCTTCCTGTGATAAAAATTTTATTATCTTTTTCTAAATTAAAGCTTAAATCTGTTAAAATTTTTTTATCATTATAAGCATAATTAATATTATTAAACTCTAATTTTTCAATATTAATTTTATTTAAATGATTTATTTTTTCTTTTTCTAAATCAAATAAATCAAGAACTTTATAAATAGATATTTCAAATGTATCATACATTGATATTACTTCACATATACTTAAAGTAGTATCAAGAATTAAATAATACATACTACTTATAAAAACAATTGTCGTTATATTACTAGTTGTAAATACCATTAAAAATATAAGAATAACATAAAATAAATCAATTAAAATATTATTAATAAAACTATAATTATTACCACTTTTTACATAAATAAATTCATCATTTCGATTAACTTTTGAATATTTTTTCAATTTTCCTGTTATTTTTTCTTCAATATTTAAATTTTTTATTGAATTATAACATGTAAGATATTCAATAAATTTAGAATTATAAAATATTTGACTATTTTTACATTTTAAATAATTATTGTTAAATATATTTTTATATTTA
>HF999779.1 GCA_000434175.1 Mycoplasma sp. CAG:611 | reverse complement strand
AAAAGTGATAAAGTAAAAATATACTTAGAAAAAGAAGGAAAAGTAGTAAATAATTTTGAAACAAATAAAGGAAAAACAATAGAAAGTTTTAAAAATAAATATGTTGAAGGATTAATAGATAGTTATGCAATATATCAAGATATTTTAACACCAAGTAATAAAACACATCATTATGTATTAACATCATGGATAGATGAAAGTTATATATTACCAATAAAAAATGAAACAACAACATCAAAACAAACAAATGAAGAAACATATAAATTTAAAGTAAAAGTAGTAGGAGTAGATACACCAATTACAATAGAAGAAAAATCAAGTGTAACAACAGGAACAGATACTTTAATAGCATTAACAAATAATCAAAATGATAGTGGACTTTACACCATAACACATCCGGCTGATAATACACTTCAAATAGGAGCTACTGAAAGTGTAACAGAATATAGATATCGTGGAGCAAGTCCAAAAAATTATGTAACATTTAATAATGAGGTATGGAGAATAATTGGTGTGTTTCCAACCGATGATGGAACAGGTAAAATAGAAAATAGAATAAAAATAATAAAAGATCAAAGTATAGGAAATAAATATTGGGATACAAGTGGTTCAAATAATTGGGCTAGACCAGCAACATTAAATACAGAACTTAATACAACATATCTAAATAGTTTAGATAGTACATCACAAAGTATGATAGGTCAGGCAAAATATTATTTAGGAGGAATAACCCCAACTTCTAATAATGGATGGGCAGATACTTCATTACAGTTTTATTCATATGAAAGAAAAATACAAAATACAACAAGTAATGAGTTTTACAATGGAACAAATCCAAATAGTTGGGTTGGAAAACTAGGATTAATGTATTTAAGTGATTATGGCTATGCGAGTAGTAATTGTGAAAATAAAAAAATATATGAATATAGATATCGTGGAGCAAGTCCAAAAAACTATGTAACATTTAATGGAGAAATGTGGAGAATAATCGGAGTATTCCCAACTGATGATGGAACAGGAAATATTGAAAATAGAATAAAATTAATAAAAGATCAAAGTATTGGAAATAAATATTGGAACACAACACAGGTAGCATCAACA
This sequence comes from Mycoplasma sp. CAG:611, assembly GCA_000434175.1. GTDB lineage: Bacteria > Bacillota_I > Bacilli_A > RF39 > UBA660 > CAG-611. Next base: position 16,177 of record HF999779.1, on the reverse strand, counting down.
TCAAGTTATAATAACTGGACTGGAGCAACACTTAAAACTTATCTTAATACAACATATTATAATGCGCTATCAAATATTGTTGAACAAAGCATGATAGGCAATGCTAAATACTATTTAGGAGGATATACTCAATCAACTGGTATATCTAAAGAAATGATGTATCAATATGAGAGAAAAATAAGTGGTAGTAATACATATTATTATGGAAAAAATCCAAACAGTTGGGTTGGAAAACTAGGACTTATGTACATAAGCGATTATGGTTATGCCGCAAGTGACACTTGTACATCTGATTTATCAAATTACAATTATGAAACATGCACAAGCAATAATTGGTTATATAATATTAAAAAAAATGAATGGTTACTTACTCAACGTAGCAATTATAGTAGTGATGTTTTCAATATTGATGCTGATGGACTTGTTGGGTTTAATAGTGTCAGTAATAATTATGCTGTTCGCCCAGCATTATATTTAAAGTCTAATGTTCAAATACTGGATGGCGATGGTACAAGGTCTAATCCATATACATTTACACTTAATAAAAATGAAGACAATAGTAATGCAAATAAACCTGTTTTAGCATCAAATATGATACCAGTATATTATGATGAAACAAATAGTGTATGGAAAAAAGCAGATACAAGTAATAAAACTATGGAAAATAGATGGTATAATTATGATAATCATATTTGGGCAAATGCCGTTACTGTAACAGAGATTAATAGAGCAACTTATTTAAATGCATCACCAGGAACAACAATACCAATGGATGATATAACAACAATGTGGGTATGGATACCAAGATTTAATGCTGTAACTCCAAGTAATTATAATGGAGGAACAAAAGATAATCCTGGAGCGATAGATGTAACCTTTGTAAAACAAAATGAAGTAGCAGTAGATGCATTTATCTTTGGAGATAAAGAACTAAGTGGGTTTTGGTATGGTAAATTTGAAACAAGTCACTCAACGTTGACAACAAGTACAACTAATAATAATTTAGGATGTACTAATGAAACATGTAACAATGCCAACGGAATAGTAATAAAACCAAATGTAGCAAGTTTGAAATCTAATAATGTGAGCAATTTCTTCTTTGCTAGTAGAAGCATGGAACAACCTAATAATAGTTTTGGATTTGTAAGTAGTGAAGTAGATACACATATGAGTAAAAATAATGAATGGGAAGCAGTAACATATTTAACTCAAAGTATATATGGAAGATGTAGTAATAGTACAACATGTACAGAAGTAGGAATAAATAATAATAGTAGTTTTATAACGGGATATGGAGCACCGGCAGGAAGTGATAAAACTGTAACAAATGGAACATATAATACAACATTAGGAAAAGATGCCTCAACAACAGGAACAATATATGGAATATATGATATGAGTGGGGGAACTCGCGAGAGCGTTATGGGAGTATTAGCTGATCCAAATGGTGATCCAATGTCAGGTTATGGTTCGGCAAATAATTCAGGATTTAATGGGTTATTGTCTAATTACTCAAATTACACAAGTGGAGTGAATTTTCCAGATAGTAAGTATTATAATTTATATACAGATTCATCCTATATAGGAACAAGAAATTGGTATAGTGACTACTGTTATTTTGCTGATAGCGAATATCCATGGCTTGAGCGTGGTGGTTACTATTACAATAGTATAAGCGCAGGCTTATTTTATTATTATAGATACAATGGCGAATCTTTAAATAATCTTTCTTCTCGCTTTGTAATAACCAACGAATAAAAAAGAAAGTTAATTGGTTTTTAACTTTCTTTTTACTCATTTACTTCAATTGCATTAACAGGGCAACTTTCACTTGCATCTTTTACTTCTTCTTCTAAATTTTCAGGAACAACTTCAACAATTACTTCAGCAACTCCTTCATCATTTATTTCAAAGACATCTGGAACTAAAGCTTGACATGCTCCGCATCCAATACACATATTTTTAACTTTTGCTTTCATAAAACATCCTCCTAATAAAATTATATACTAAAATAAATAAAAAACAATATATTTTATTTTTTTCTTTTATATGGTACAATTATATATAGTAAAGTAGGTGTGTGAAGTTATGGTAACAAGAATGGAAAGATATAATAATTCTTTAGAAGATGTAAAAATAACTAAAAGAAGTGATAAAAATAAAGATTTATATGAAAAAGTAAAGGTTACAGAAATGAATCCTGAATATATTGATATAAATACTACTAATGTTTATGAAATAGGATCTATAAATGATGTTACAAAAAGAAGATCATCATATCAAAAATTAAGATCACTTGATGATGTATTAGAAAAAGAAAGAACAATTACACCCTTAGAAGAAAAACCATTGCCTAAAGAAGAAAGACTATATAATATAGATGATATATTAAAAAAAGCTAAAGAAACTTATAAAGATGAAGAGAAAAAAAGACTTCTTAATACAGAATATAATATATTAACTAAACTTGATTTAGATAAAGTAACAAGTAATGATGGTTTTAGTAAAGATCATTATAAAAAAATGGTTGATGATTTATATGATGAAAAAGAAAAAAAGAATGATGATGGAAAAGAGTTATTTGCAGATTTAATGGAAGATGAAAATAAAGAAATTAAAAAAGAAGAAATAAAACCTGAAGAAATAAAAGAAGAAAAAATAAAAGAACCTGATAAAGAACTTGTAAAGGAAAACATAGAATCTGAAAAAGAAGAAGATAAAGAAGAAGTAAAAGAAACAACAGGAGATTTTGTAACAAAAATAGAAGTTACAAAAGAAATGAAAGTAAATGAAGATGAAGATGATGAAGAAGAATTTATTGAAAAAAGAAGTCCTTTATTAACTATTATAATAATTTTAGTAGTTCTTCTTTTACTAGCAGCAGGATATTTATTATTAAAACACTTTGGTATAATCTAAGTGTTTTTTTCATATAATTTAACATGAATAACCGAATGATTTTAAAAAATAATAGTAAAAATTATTATAATATAAAAAGGAATAATAAAGTAATTAAATTAATAATTATTTTTTTAGTTTTGATATTCTTCTTTTATATACTTAAATTATTAATAAATAATATTAGTAATTATTTTTTAAAAAACTCTATTGCAGAAGTAGAACAAATAACATCTGCTTTAATTAATTATTCTGTTACTGATGATATGTTAACAGATTTAGAATTAGATAATTTATATAGAATCACTAAAAATAGTGATAATGAAGTAGAAATGATTGATTATAATCCTGTAGCAGTAAATAAATTTCTTAATAAAGTAACAAATTCTATTCAAGATGGATTATTTAAAATGGAAAAAGGCGATTTAACAATAATAGGTAAGGGCTTTAATGATGATGGAACAATATTTTATATTCCTTTTGGTTCTATTACATCAAATCCTATATTTAATAATTTAGGACCTAAAATACCTGTTAGAATTAAAACAATAGGATCTATTTTATCTAATGTTGATGTTAAAATAAAAGAATATGGTATAAATAATTGTTTAATAGAAATGAATTTAGTAATAGAAATAAAACAACAAATAATGCTACCTCTTATTAGTAAGAAAATAAAAATTATTAATGATATTCCTATTTCATATAAAGTAATAAATGGTAAAATACCTGAATATTATAGTGGTTCATTATCTAAAGGTTCTAATATTTATAGTATTCCTATTGAATAAAATATTAATTTTTGATATATTAAAAACAAGGAAGGTAATGTATTATGAAGATAAAAATAAATGGTATAGAATATATAGTAGAAAAAGATAATGATAAAATAATAGATATAGATTTATTAGAAGAAATGGTTACTGATTATTTTAATAATTATGATTATATTTTTGGAGATATTGCTTATGATAAATTAAGATTAAAAGGATTTTATGATAGTAATAATAAATTAAAAAATAAAATAAATGATATTAAATTATTAGATAATTATATAAAAGATTATTGTGCTTATGGGTGTAAATGGTTTTTAATAAAAAAAGTTAAATAAAAAAAGCAAAACTTTGCTTTTTTTATTTTATATAAATTAATTTATCATATTCAACTTTTTTATCTAAAAAACCTGCCTCAATTACAATATTTTGTAAATGATCAAAACTTTCTTTAGTAAAGGTTGTTGTTGTAGGCCAAGTATCGTTTTTCTTATATCTATCTATTGCGCTAGTTAAATCATTAAGTGATGTATCGGGAAAGAATTTTAATACATTTTCTGCAATTGTTTTTGAATCATTTTCGTGGACATAATTAAGTCCTTTTAAAATGGCATTAGTAAAGCCTTTTATAATTTCTTTATTATTTTCAATATAACTTGTACGAGCATTAAATGCTGTATAAGGTACAACTCCACCAACAGTTCCTAAGCTTTCTACAATGTAACCATAACCTTCATTAACTATTTTGGTAGCTTGTGGTTCAAATAGTGCAACAAAATCTCCGTTTCCTCCAATAAAAGAACTTGCCATTGAATTAAATGCTATTGAAGTATCAATTGTTAAATCTTTTTTAGGGTCAATATTATTTTGTTTTAAAGCATATTCTAAAGTCATTTCAGGCATACCACCAAGACGACCTCCAATTATTTTTTTACCTTTTAAATCATTCAAAGTAAAATTATCCATCTTTTCTCTTGCTACAATAAAAGAACCATCTTTTTGTGTAACCTGCGCAAATGTTTTAATATAATCTTTTTCGCCACTGTTATATATGTATATTGTAGCTTCACTTCCTGATAAACCTATTTGGGCATCATTTGATAATACAGCAGCCATAACATTATCAGCTCCAGGTGTTAATAAAAGTTCTATTTCAATATTTTCTTCTTCAAAATATCCATTTGCTATTGCACTATAAAATGGAGAATAGAACAAACTATGAGTAACTTCAGCAACAGTTATTTTATTTAAAGAAGAAGTTTTTTGTTTATTACTTTCAATAAAATATAAACAAGCAAAAAATAATATAATACAAATACTAACTATTAAAGTTAAATGTTTTTTCATGAAATTTTCCTCCTAAGTCATTATATGAAATTTAAGAAATATTGTTCTTTTTAAATTTAGACTATTGCTATATTTGGACTTTTATTAAACTTCATAAAATATTATGAAAGGAGATAACATGAGCAATTGTATAAATAATAATGATTCAAAAAAGCCAATTGTTATATGTGGAGCAAGAGGTCCTCGTGGAGCAAGAGGGCCTATTGGACCACCAGGTCCTGCAGGAGTTAATATAGTTCGTGCAGCTTATATGGTAACATATAACGATGATACAAGTGCAGATGGTATTGCGGTAGAATCTCTTGGAAGATTACCAATTGATAGAATGGAACTTGATCCAACAAACTTAATAACATTAGATACAAATGAAGAAACAATTAAATTTAATACAGCAGGGCATTATAAAATAGAATTTAAAATATCAGCTTATCCATCTGTTAATGGAGTGGATTTTGACCCTACAACAGATATTGTTTCAGTAGGATTTAGACAATTAGATACTGATAATGTTTATGTAGGAACAGGAGAATGGGTATTTAATGGGGAAGCAGTTGAATTATCTGCAACAGGAATAATAGTAGTTACTGATACTAATGCTTTATATGAACTTGTTAATTTAGGTCCATCTACGATATATTTAAATACACCTAGTATCAAAGATATTAAATCAAAGTCTTATTTTAGTAATTCACTTGTTACACTAGTAGTAACCTACTTAGGAATTTAAGAAATAAATAAAAATATTAGTAAAAAATTTTACTAATATTTTTTTTATTATAATAATATGTTATACTTATATTATAATAAAAAATATCAAAATTCTAGAAGATGGATCAGTTATAAAAATAAATTAGGAGAGTAATTATGAATGAAAATATTATAAATAATGTTACAAGATTAAAGGCTGCCCTTCATTATGAAATAAAAAAATATAATGAAATGGAAAATGAAATAGATTTAATTTCAAATAATATTTCTTGTATAATGGATATAATAAAAAACTTAAAAACTTCTTCATATCAAGAATTATATGATTATACTTCAATTATTTATTTAGTTCTTAATATTATATATGAAGAAAACACATCAAAGATTATCTATAATAGAGTATATAAAATAGCATATAATCTTATAAATGCTAAAAAGAATAATCTTGATGAATTAGAAATAAAATATAAATTAGAGTTAGAAAAAATGATAAATTATTTTGAAAATGAATTAGTAGAGTTATCATCAAAACAAAGTGATTTAATTAATACTTTAAAAACTAGTAGAAAAAATGAATATATAAATTTATTAAGAAAGATAAAATATAGAGAGTATATAACAAAACAAGATTTTATATCAATCGAACAATTTTTAGAAAATAAAAGTGTTCCTGAAAAAGATCAAATATTAATATTTAATCAAATAGAATTTAATAATTTTATAGTAAAAAAAGATAATGGAAATATTTCAAAAAATAGTTTCTTTGATTATAATACAATACCTTTTATGTTAAATTTAGGGTTTGAAAAATTTGATATAACATATATAAGTGATAAAGGTACAAGAAATAGGGTAGAACAAGAAAGTAAGAATATTATAAATATTTTAGAAAGTGATATAGATATTAATTCATTTTTGGAATATTTACCTACAATTGAAAGTGATGAATATTCATATGAAGAAGTATTATGTATATTACAAATAGTTATAAATCATTTTCAAGTTGAATTGTTAGAAACAGTTAATTTGATTAGTGATAAAGATAATTTTAAAAATTATCGAAATTTAATTAAACAAGAATTTAATAATTATTTAAATATTGTAACAGTCTTACAACAATATTATAATGATGAAGAGAAAAAATATAATGATAAGTTTGATAAAATAGATGAAAAAGAAGAAAAAAATCATATATTTTATGCTTTTAGAAATGAAGATAAATCTTATTTAGAATATGATTTAGAAAGCCTTAATCCTCATTATTTAGAAAAAGTAAATCGTTTAATTAATAGATTAAAATTAGGAGAACTTTCAAGAGGAGAAGTAAAAGGTTTAAAATCAAATAATATATTAAAAAAACAACTTGAATTAAGAGATGATCAAGTAAGAGTAATATTTTATCCTTTAACTGATAATAACTATATAATCGTAGGAGTTTTAACAAAGAAAAAAGATAATGATAATGATGGTTATTCTAAAATGGCTTTTAGAAATAAAGAAATAGATATATCAACAGAAGAAAAGTATATTAAAGAACAAGAAAGAAGTAAAGAAGTAGAAGAAAGATATACAAAATTTATTGAAGATAAAAAAAGAAAAGGTACTTCAAGGTAAAATAAAGACAAGTTTTAATATTTGTCTTTTTTTCGACAAAAAACTTATATTTTCTATGATTTAATTTTAATGAAAGAGGTTAAATATGTTAGATATAGATATGAGATTTAAACAAGGTATTCTTTTTATAAGATTAAATGGTATCTTAAATGGAGATACATGTATGAAATTAGAAGAAAGTATTTCTACTTTAATCGAAGATAATGGAATAAAATATGTTTTATTTAATTTAAATAATTTAGATTATATTGATAAATATGGAATTAATTTAATATTAAAAAATTATATTAATATAACAAATAACAATGGTAATTTAATAATATGTGGTATTGAAAAGTTATTTACTTATACCAATAGTATAACAAATAATTTATATCAAGTTCATGATGAAGATAAAGTATTTGAACTTATAAATATATGAAAGGAAATTTTATGGAAGATATAATATTAAAATATGAAAAACTTATTTGGTCTATTGTTAATAAATATAAATCTTATTTTGATAAAGATGATTTATTTCAAGTAGGGGTAATTGGCCTTATTAATGCTTATAAAAATTATGATAAGAAACAAAATACTAAATTTTCTAGTTATGCTTATTTTTATATATTTGGAGAAATAAAAAAATATATTAGTGAAAGTTATCTTTTTAAAGTTAGTAAAGAACTTATTAAAATAAATACTTTAGTAGAAAAAGCAAAAGTATTATTATCTCAAAAGTTACAAAGAGAACCTAGTTATTTTGAAATAGCTTTATATTTAGAAATTGATGAAGAAAAAATACTTGAGGCTAAAGAAGCAACATCTTTAGTGGAAAGTTTAGATTATAAAGAAGAAGATGAATTTTCATTATATGAAAATATTAATACTTCATATAATGAAAAGATGACAAGTCCTGAAATACTAGATTTAAAAGAAGGTATTGAAAGTTTAGATGATTTTTCGAAAGAACTTATTAATAATAGATATAATTTAGATAAAACACAAAGTGAAACAGCAAAAAGTATGAATGTTACACAGGTAATGGTATCAAGAAAAGAAAAAGAAATATTACAAAGATTAAGAACTAGACTTTCTTAATCTTTTACTTTATAATAAATAATGTTAAATATTTAGTAATGGAGTGATATTATGTTAAAAACAGTTAATTTAGGTCTTAGATTTAATACAAGAACGCTTTTTAGTGATGTTAATCTTGAATTTAAAGATGATAATTGTTATGGAATAATTGGTGCTAATGGCGCAGGAAAAAGTACTTTTTTAAAACTATTAAGTGGTGAAATAGATTCTACTAGTGGGGAAGTAATTTTAGGTAAAAATGAAAGATTATCTGTTTTAAAACAAAATCATAATGAATTTAATGACTTAACTGTTTTAGAAACAGTAATTATGGGTAATTCTAAATTATATAAAATAATGAAAGAAAAAGATGCTTTATATAGTAAAGAAGATTTTACAATGGAAGATGGAATGAAAGTAGCGGAACTAGAAGAAGAATTTGGAAGATTAAATGGATATCAAGCTGAAAGTGATGCTGCGGTACTTCTTTTAGGTTTGGGAATAAAAGAAGATTTACTTTATAAAAAAATGGAAGAGTTAAAAGAAAGTATTAAAGTAAAAGTTTTACTTGCAAGTGCTTTATTTGGTGAACCAGATATTTTACTTCTTGATGAACCTACAAATGGTCTTGATGCTAAAAGTATTATGTGGTTAGAAGAATTTTTAATAAACTTTAAAAATACTGTTTTAGTAGTATCACATGATAGACATTTTTTAAATAAAGTTTGTACGCATATGTTAGATATAGATTATGAAAAAATAACTCTTTTTGTAGGTAATTATGATTTTTGGTATCAATCTAGTAATTTAATAAAAGAACAATTAAAACAGGAAAATAAGAAAAAAGAAGAAAAAATAAAAGAACTTGAAGATTTTATTAGAAGATTTAGTGCTAACGCTTCTAAATCTAAACAAGCTACTTCAAGAAAAAAATCATTAGAAAAAATAAAATTAGAAGATATAAAACCTTCAAGTAGAAAATATCCTTATATTAATTTTGAAATAGAAAAAGAGCTTGGTAAAGAAGTTGTTTATTTAGATAATATAAGTTATTTTGAAGATGATAAACCTATTATAAAAGATTTAACTTTAACAATAAGACCATTTGATAAAATAGCATTAATTGGTAATAATTCTAAAGCTAATAGTATTTTACTTGATATAATAAGTGGTAAAAAACTTCCTACAAAAGGAAAAGTATCTTATGGTTCAACAGTTAAATTATCTTATTTTGAAAAAAATAATGATTATTATTTTAATGAAGATATAAGTTTATATGAATGGTTAAGAAATTTCTCTTCAAATAAAGAAGAAACCTTTGTAAGAGGATTTTTAGGAAGAATGTTATTTTCCGGTGATGAAAGTTTAAAAAGTGTTAAAGTTTTATCAGGAGGAGAAAAAGTAAGAAGTATGTTATCTAAAATAATGATGGAAAAACCTAATGTTTTACTTCTTGATGAACCAACAAATCATTTAGATATTGAAAGTATAACTTCTCTTGATGAAGGTATGAAAAAGTTTAAGGGAGCAATTGTATTTACAACATACGATCAAGAATTAATTGAAAGTGTAAGTAATAGACTTATTGAAATAAAAAAAGATGGAAGTCATATGGATAGACAAATTACTTATCAAGAATATACTTTAAAATATGGAATAGAAGAAGAATAATTTTCTCTTTTCTTTTATATTATAATATTGTATAATGATATTATTACAATGATAAAGGAGTTTTCTTATGGGTATAAAAATAATATTTTTATTATTTATCTTTTATTCTTTTTTAGGATGGTTAATGGAAGTAACATGTAAATTAATTCAATATAAAAGATTTATTAACAGAGGTTTTTTAATGGGGCCAATATGTCCTATATACGGACATGGTGCAATAATAATGCTTATTTTATTAAAAGATTTTGCAAGTAATCCATTTATTCTTTTTGTAATGTCAATGCTTGTATGTACTACCCTTGAATATTTAACAAGTTATTTTATGGAAAAATTGTTTTCTGCTAGATGGTGGGATTATAGTAATAAAAAATTTAATATAAATGGTAGAGTATGTTTAAGAAATACACTTTGTTTTGGAATATTAGCTATTGTTCTTGTATATTTTTTAAATCCATTTATTCTTACTTATATAGAAAAGATAACAGAACCATTTTTAAGTATATTATTTTATACTTTACTCGTGGTATATATAATAGATAATATAATATCTTATAGTATTATTAATAACTTTAGTTCTACTATTAAAAAATCTAATTATGATAATACAGAAGAAGTTACTAAATATGTAAAAGATGTATTTTTAAAAAAGAATTATTTATCAAAAAGACTTATATATGCTTATCCTAATTTTCAAACTAGAGTAAGAAGAAAACTAGCTAAGATAAAAGAAGCTCTTAGTGAATAAATTAGTTGTCAAATACTAGTAATAAAAAGTGTTAAGTATTTGACATTTTAATTTGGAATAAATAAATATTTATGATAAAATAAATTATGATGAAGGTGATTGTAAATGGCTAATAAATATGATGAAAGTAGTATTAAAATACTTGAAGGGCTTGAAGCAGTAAGAAAAAGACCTGGAATGTATATAGGTTCAACTGATAAAAGAGGACTTCATCATTTAGTATGGGAAATAGTAGATAACTCAATAGATGAAGTAATAAATGGTTATGGAAATTATATCAAGATAGTTTTACATGAAGATAAAAGTATTTCTGTAGAAGATCATGGACGTGGTGTTCCAACGGGAATGCATGCAAGTGGAAAACCAACACCAGAAGTTATTTATACAGTGTTACATGCTGGTGGTAAGTTTGAAACAGATGGTTATAAAGTATCTGGGGGACTTCATGGTGTAGGTGGTTCTGTTGTTAATGCTTTATCTAAATGGATGGAAGTAACAATAAAAAGAGATGGTTACGAACATTACATAAGATTTGAAGATGGAGGACATGTAAAAGTTCCATTAAAAAAACTTGGAACAACTTCAAAAACAGGAACAACAGTTAGATTTTTACCAGATGATACTATTTTTTCAAGTATTAACTTTTCATATACAACTATTGCCGAAAGAATGCAAGAAAGTGCCTTTTTAATAAAAGGGTTAACAATTGATGTAGTAGATTTAGTAGATAAAAAAGAATGCTCTTTTCATTATGATGATGGTTTAGTATCATTTGTTGAAATGATTAATGAAAATAAAACACCATTAAATAAAGTGTTTAGTTTTACAGGAACAAAACAAAATATTGAAGTTGACATTGCACTTCAATATACAGATAGTTATAATGAAAACATTGTATCTTTTGTAAATAATGTTAAAACAATTGATGGAGGAAGTCATGAAGTAGGATTTAGAACTGCTATTACAAAAGTATTTAATGATTATGCTAAAAAAAATGGTTATCTAAAAGGAAAAGATACTTCTTTTGATGGAAGTGATGTTAGGGAAGGATTAACTGCTATTATATCTTTAAAAATCCCAGAAAATCTTTTACAATTTGAAGGACAAACTAAATCAAAATTAGGTACTCCTCAAGCAAGAACAGTTGTTGAAAGTATTGTTACAGAAAAAATGACTTTCTTTCTTGAAGAAAATAAAAAAGTAGCAGAAGATATAATTGATAAATCTTTAAAAAGTAAATTAGCAAGAGAAGCAGCAAGAAAAGCAAGAGAAGAAGTAAGAAAAGGAAAAACAAAGAAAAAAGAACAATTATTAAGTGATAAATTAACTCCTGCAAGTGGAAAAGATAAAACAAAAAATGAATTATTTTTAGTCGAAGGAGATTCAGCAGGCGGTAGTGCTAAAGGTGGAAGAGATAGAAAGTTTCAAGCAATATTACCACTTCGTGGAAAGGTTCTTAATACAGAAAAAGCTAAATTAGATGATATCTTTAAAAATGAAGAAATAAATACAATGATTTACACAATTGGGGCAGGTTATGGAAGTAACTTTATCGAAGAAGATATGCAATATGATAAAATAATAATAATGACCGATGCTGATGATGATGGAGCACATATTCAATGTTTACTTTTAACATTCTTTTATAAATACATGAGGCCTTTAATAGAAAAAGGACATTTATATATAGCAATGCCTCCTTTATTTAAAATAACTTCAGGAAAAGAAACACAATATGTTTATACAACAGATGAATTAAAAGAATTAACAAAAACATTAAATAAATATGAAATTCAAAGATATAAAGGATTAGGTGAAATGAATGCAGTTCAGCTTTGGGAAACAACAATGGATCCTAAAACAAGAACACTTATAAGAGTAACAATTGAAGATGCTGCTTTAGCAGAAAAACGTGTTAATGTTCTAATGGGAGATAAAGTAGAACCTAGAAAAGAATGGATTGAAGAAAATGTAGAGTTTTCTATGGAAGATGATTATAAAATAAACTAAAAAATATTTACTTTAAGTAAGTATTTTTTTATTAATAAAAGTAAAAGTTTATGGTTTTATTGTTAAAATCATTAATTAAAAAAAACTAATTTTTATATAGCAAAATAAAATAATATATGTTAAGATTTATATGGAGGAAGTTTTATGAATGAATTAAAAATAAAAGGAATTTATAAACATTTTAAAGGTGATTATTATATTGTTGAGGATATAGCTATTCATAGTGAAACAAAAGAAGAATATATTATTTATCGTGCTTTATATGGTAATAATAATCTTTATATAAGACCTAAAGATATGTTTTTAAGTGAAGTTGATTATAAAAAATATCCAAATATTAAACAAAGGTATAGATTTGAATTACAAAATATTGAAAGTGTAAATAAGTAAGGAGGAAATTATATGAAAGAAAAAAACAATAATTTATTAGGAATACTTGGTGCTGTTTTAGGAGCATTTATTGGGGCGATACCATGGATTTTAGTTTATGTATATGGAAATTTAATGTTTTCTTTTTTAGCATTTGTAATAGCACTAACAGCTTTTAAAGGTTATACATTATTAAAAGGAAAAGTAACAAAAAAAACTCCTGCAATAATTGGAGTAATATCTGTTTTAACTGTAATTATATCTACATTAATAATTATTCCATGTTTACTTTTAGCTAAAAAAGGATTTACTGTTAATATAAAAAGTCTAATTTCATTATATAATAGTTCAACATTTGTATTTGCTATTATAAGAGATTTAGTAATAGCAATTATTTTTACAATTTTAGGTATAAGTGGTGTGATAAATCAAATAAAAGCAAAAGGGTTAGATGAAGAAGAATTAAAAGAACATTCAAAAAAACAAAATACATTATATACAATATTAATTGTTATAGCTATTGTTATATCTACTGTTGTTGGTTCTATTGACACTAGTGATAATAAAACTAATACTAAAACAAAACTTTATGAAATATCAGGTCTAAAAATAACCCTACCAAATGATATGTTAGTTTATGATACAGAAGATTATGATATTTCATATGCTAATAATAGTTTAATGTTTTTAGGAATAAAAGAACCATTTACTATTCTTAGTGATATAGGTTTAGATAGTAGTTCAACAATTGAAGAATATGCCGTAAAAGTACAAGAAGCAAATAGAACTCCAACATTTATTCCAAAAGATAATTATATGTATTATACAAAAACAGAAAATATTAATAATACAAGTTATGATTATGTAATAATGGTAGCTAAAGGTAAAGATTCTTTCTATATTTTAAATTTTATATCTTTAACAAAAGATAAAATGCAAGATAAAGTATTTTCTTATATAGATACAATTGAATTTGAATAAAAACATTTAAGATGGATTTTAAAATTCATCTTTTTTTGTTTAATTTATCATACTTTAACATTCAAAAATATATAATTAAATGATAAAGAGGTGTTTGTATGAAAAAAATATTTTTGTTTGTAATAAGTTTTATTTTATTTAGTAGTAACGTATTAGCATCATCAATTATTATGGATATTGATAGTGGAAGAATATTTAGTGAAAAAGCTAGTAATGAAGTTCGTTTAATCGCATCTACTACTAAAATAATGACAGCAATTCTTGCTATTGAATCTAATAGATTAGAAGATATAGTAACAGCAAAAGAAGAAATACTTTCGATGTATGGAAGTAATATATATTTAGAATATAATGAAAATATGACTTTATTGGATTTAGTATATGGTCTTATGCTTCGAAGTGGTAATGATGCTTCAGTTGTTATAGCAAGTTATGTTGGTGGTAATATTGAAAACTTTGTTAAAATAATGAATAAAAAAGCCAAAGAATTAGGTCTTACTAATACAATATTTTCTAATCCAAATGGTTTAGATGATGATACTAAAAATTATTCTACAGCAAAAGATTTAGCTATACTTTATTCTTATGCTTATAAAAATAAAACATTTAGAGATATCGTAGGTACAAAATACTATAAAACAACAAGTGATTTAAAATCATATACTTGGAAAAATAGAAATAATTTACTTTTTACATATAGTAAAGCAAATGGGGGAAAAACAGGCTATACACCTCTTGCAGGTAGACTTCTTGTTTCAAGTGCTTCAAATAATGATTTAAATTTGTGTATGGTTACAATAGATAAATCATCATATCTTTATGAAACACATGAAGCATCTTATGAAAAAATATTTTCTAAATATAAAAACTATTTAATTTTAGATAAATCAAACTTTGGAGTTAACACATCTTTAGAGGGTAAACCCTTTATAAAAGAATCATTTACATATCCATTAACCGAAGAAGAATTTAAATCTATAAAAATTAAAACTAAAATAGATGAAAATAAAAAATATAAAAATAATGATAAAATAGGTAAAATATATATATATTTAAATGATGATATTATATATTCTAATGATATTTATATCGAAAAAGAAAATAAAAGTATTTTTACAAAAATAAAAAATTTTTTTACTACGATAGTTGATAAAATCTTTTAAATCCTTTATAATTTAGTTATTAAAAAGGTGATGTTTATGGAAAGATTACAAAAAGTTATTGCCAGTACTGGTTATTGTTCAAGAAGAAAAGCAGAAGAACTAATTAAAGAAGGTAAAGTAATGGTAGATAATGAAATAATTACAACTTTAGGATATAAAGTTTTAAGTAATGCTGAAATTATTATTGAGGGTGTTTTATTAGAAAAAGAAAACAAAGTATATTTTTTACTTAATAAACCACGTGGTGTTATATCAAGTGCTAAAGATGATAAAAAAAGAACAACTGTCGTAGATTTAATTAATACAAATATAAGAATATATCCTGTAGGAAGACTTGATTATGATACAACAGGGATTATTCTTCTTACTAATGATGGGGAGTTTTCTAATATGTTAACTAGTCCTAAAAATGAAATAGAAAAAACATATATTGCTAAAGTAAAAGGATTATTGTTACCTGTAGAAATTAAAAAATTAAAATCAGGTGTTAAAATAGATAATTATGTAACAAGTCCTTGTAAAGTTAAAGTTAGAAGTTATAATAAAAAAACTGATACTTCAATGGTTGAAATAACAATTCATGAAGGCAAAAATCATCAAGTTAAAAAAATGTTTGAAAGTATAAACCATGAAGTATTAAAATTAAAAAGAGAAAAAATAGCATTCTTAAATTTAAATGGTGTACCATCAGGTCATTATAGAAATTTAACACCTAAAGAAGTAAAACAATTATATTATTTAAGTAAAAAAAGTTCTAAATAAGAACTTTTTTAATTGGCAAAAATTACCAACAATATTTTTGTATTATTATGATAAAATAAAATTATAATAAAATACCC
>HF999778.1:39552-57396 GCA_000434175.1 Mycoplasma sp. CAG:611 | reverse complement strand
TGGATTTTTTTTAGTTACAATTTATGTGCAAAAAAATTGATTTAAAAAATAGTTCATTGAGAAAAAGTGGCAAAAGTGGCAAAAATTCTCAGTGAAATTTTAAGCAATAATATGGACAAGGTTAATTTATCCGTAGGATAGTAATAGGATTATACCGCAAACGGTATGATATATCATGGTATAATACATTATAAGAAGATGACTTATGGAAAAGAAAAAGAAGTAATAATAAGCAATAAGATAAAATGTAAAAAGTGTTGAGATGTAATTGAATCAACTTATAGACAAGGTTTTAAGTTTTGTAAATGTTGTGCAGTTGCAGTTGATGTTGGAAAAGTCATAAATTTTCAAGCGGATGTAACAAGCAGGTATATAAAGTAAAACCTTTAAAAGCATAAAAGAAATGATAGATGATGAAAAGTTTGGTAAAATTGATAAAAGAATTATATACGCATTTCTTTCATCACAGACTTTTTTGGAAAATACAGATTTTAACAGTGTTTCAATTGAAGAACTATTAATTATAAAAAAGCTTTAGAATATACAAATAATATATATAAAAATCAAGAGCATATTGCTAATGCAATGAAAGATGATAAGGGAATTTCAACTTTAGCTTGTTTAAAATCAATAAGATCTATAGTTTTAAGAGAACTTCTTCTTATGTATTATTATACATATACATCAATAAAATCATTAAGTTTAATAAGAAATGAAAAAGAAAGAAAAAATCATGTGTTTGATGTTGACAAACAATTGAAATGTGTTGAAGAAAAGATAGATTCACGAACAAAAAGAAGACACTACTAAAAAAGAAAAAAGGCCACTATTTAGTAGCACTGTTTTAAATATATAATAATTAATTAATCAGTTGTATATCCTCTAGAAGTCAATCTATTAATTAATGTTTTTCATATATTTTACATTGATAACTATATATAATAAAAAATTTTAATAATTTTACAAAAAAAATATTAAATAAATTGACAAATAATTAAATATTTAGTAATATTTATATATAGAAAGAGAGGTTATTATATGTTTACGTTATTAAGTTTTTGTGAAAGTTCAGCAGAAATATGGCAATTAGTAGGTAAAATTATTAATATTATTAAAATCGTTATACCAATTATTATAGTTATCTTAGCTATGTTAGATTTAGGTAAAGCAGTAATGGCAGGAGAAGAAAAAGAAATAAAAGAAGCACAAAAGATGTTAATTAAAAGATTAATATATGGTGTTGTTATATTCTTTGTTGTTACAATAGTACAAGTTGTATTTAATTTAATCGGAAGAAGTGTAGTTGAAGATGATGCGGCTTGTTGGGCATGTGCTACTTCCCCAAGCGGACAAGTTTGTAAAGATGCGGTAAATAAAGCACAAAATCAATAATTATATAAAATAAAATAAACAAATAGATTGTTATTTGTTTATTTTTTTGTTAGAATAATTATAGTAATTACTTGTTGGGTGGTGATATAATGGAAGACCAAGAATCTTATTTAAATGAGGAAGAGGTAAATCAGGGATTAAATAAAGCAGGCAATGCAGTAACGCAATTTGGGCAAGGTATGTATGGGGGAGTAAAATCAGGAATAAAAGATTTTAAAGATATTAAGAATCATGGTTTGCAAAGTTCTAATAAAGAATTAGATGATACTAAAAAAGAACCAGAAATACCTGAACCTAAAAATCAAAATCCTAATTCAACAGGTGCACCTAATCAGTTACCTGGAAGTGATAATTCGAATAATCCTTTAGATAAAAATAAAGATGAAGAAGGCACTAAAAAGGATGATGATAAAAAAGAAAAAAGCAAAAAAGACGATGGTAAAAAAGATAAAAAACAAAGTTTAAAAGAAAAAATAGATGAAAAAAATCCATTAAATAAATTAAAGAAAAAAATAGATGAAAAAAATCCATTAAAAAAATTAAATAAAAAATTAGAAGAAAAATTAAATCCAGCAAAATTATTACTTAAAAAAGTCAAATTATATGGTGGTTTAATTTTATTAGGATGTTCTTTAATACTTATTTTAATAATTGCTTTAGTAGGAGGAACTGCGATTCATACAACTTTACACAATATAACAGAAGATTTTGTATATAGTACAGGAGAAATAACACCAGAAGAAAATGCACAAGTAGTAAGAACATTTGGATGGTATTTAAAAGAAACAGGAGAATACGAGGTAACTAAAGTGAAAAAAACTGTTTATTCTAATTACGATACACCAGAAGGGACAGTTAGCATACCACACGAAACAGAAGTTGAAGAAAAAGCTCCAATATATGAAGCAATTTTCAATAATGGAATAGACGTAAAAATAACTGAAGGAACGAAAATACGCTCAAGTCAACCTGGAACAATCACTACTGTAAATAATGATTATATTGAAATAAATCATAATTTAAATGAGGAAAATAGATATAATAATAAGGAATATATTACAAAATATTATAATTATGGTACTCTGTTTAAAGATACTAAAGAAAATTATCTTGTTGTAAAAGAAACAACCTTATCATTAGCAGGGAAAGATGTTATGCATTTTGAAATAACTGAAGATGGAAAGTATATTGATCCTAATTTAATGTTTGGATATGAAGCTGCAGGGGAAATTTGCGAAGACGAAGATGCAATAAAAACAACAAGAGGAACGGCATCAAATGAAGATATTAAAAAGTTATTGGATAATAAATGTGTTTCTAAAACAAAATATATAGGAAGAAAGGCAGCAAAACAATTAGCCTACAATAATAGTTATTTTGGAACTCCTGAAGGAGAATATACAAGCTTAGTATGTGGAAGTTCTAATATATCAGCAAAAGGGCCAGGAACTGCACAATGTGCTGCAGGTGTTTATAGATATTTTAATAGTTTTTTACCAAAATTAGATAAAGCTGCTTGGATGAAATTCGATAGAATTCGTGGTAATGCTGTTGATTATTGGATACGAAATAATAGCTTAGGAAAAGATGGATTTAAAGCGGATCAAACACCAACACCTGGTTCTGTTTGGGTTTCGAGTTATAGTAGCGCAACATGTGGAACATCACCATGTGGGCATGTAATGGCTGTTATAAGTGTTGCAGGTGATAATGTTAATGTATTTGAATGTAACCATTATGGAAATGAGATGTGTTGGTATCATACCTATACAAAATCATACCTTTCAAATTATCGAGGATTTTTAGGATATATTCATATTTTAGGAGAGTGTTAATGAAAAAGAAAATTTTAGTTTTAATTGGATTAGTAATGTTAACAACAGGGTGTAATGCTACAATTAATGTTAATATAGATAAAGATAATATTAATCAAAAATATATTATTAATATGGATAGTAGTGAACTATCCAATGGAACAGTTTATAAAACAATTGAACAAAACTTGCTAGATAAAGAATTTGATAGTGAAGTTTTAAGTTATTTTACTATTAATAATAATATAAATAGTAATCCATTAAAAGCATCAAAATCATATGAATTAGCTAGTTATACTTGGGATACATTAATTGCAAGATGTTATGATAATCAAAGTATAATTTATGAAAATAATGTGTTGAAAATAACCGCAAGTGGTTTTAATTGCTATGATAAATATAATATTTTAAATAATGTTAATATAAATGTAACTACTAATTATAAAGTAGTAAATAATAATGCTACTAAAGTAGAAAAAAATACTTATATATGGAATATAAATAAAAATAATTTATCAAATATTAATATGGAAGTAGATTTTAATAACAAAGAAGTAAATAATAAAAATACATTAATAATATTAGGCGTTGCTTGTTTATTAATCGTAGTTGGTTATTTCTTATATCATATATATAAATATAAATTAGTAAAAAATGATTCTATTTAATAAATAAAAAGAAATATAAATAATTATTAAAAAGTAAGCAAAAAACAATTGTTATTTGTTTACTTTTTTGTTATAATTTTATTAGTAAAGAGATATGAGGTGAACTTATATATGAAAAAAAGTTTATTTATTAATATATGTATTATGTTAGTTTGTGGTTTATTTATATTTTTTAGTATAAATGAATGTGTTAATGCATTTTCAGGAGTACAGGTTTTAGATGGATGTAGTGTATTAAGTCCTAATCAACAAAAAGTTTTACAGTCTGTGTGGACTGCATTAAGAGTAGTTACTCCGGTACTTCTTGTTGTACTTATTACTAAAGATATGGTACAAGCAGTAATGGCAGGGGAAGAAAAACAAATAAAAGAAGCACAATCTAATGCAGTAAAAAGAATAATAGTAGGAATAATAATTATGTTTGTTCCTACAATAGTAAATTTAATATTAGATTTAATGGGTAAGGGTTTAGATACCTGTGGCATTAAATAGTTAGGAAGTGAAATATATGCAAACTTTATCATTTTTAGGAGCAGGAAGAATTTTAACAAAATGGGCTGCAGGATTATATAGATCTATTGCTGCAATATATACTGATATGCTGAATCTTGTTGATACATTTAATGATAGTCCCCTTGCAGAGAAATTAAATAATATATCAGCTAATGTTTACGTCTTAGTTGGCGTTTTTATGCTTTTTAGAATAGGTGTATCTTTATTGAATTATTTAGTTGACCCAAGTAAACTTGATGATAAGAAAGTTGGTGGAGGACAGCTTGTTACGCATATTTTAATATCAATTGTTTTACTTCTTTCTTTAAATTTTGTATTTAAGTGGACAAATGATTTACAAACTATTTTGCTTGAGCGAGATGGTATTTTATATAAAATTATATCTACAGGTAATGCTGAAATGTCTAAACTAAACGATTTACAATTAATTAATACTCAGGAAGTTAGTGTTGTTAGCAAAAAATATAAGGATAATGAAAATATTTGTAATAATACTGCAACTATTAAAGCAGCATTAAAAGAGCATATAATTAATAACATAAGAGAAGGATGCTTTACAAAAAAATATACTAGAGCTGAGGCAGAAAAATTAGTTAATAGTGTTCCTATTACTTACAATTCAAGTGGAAGAGAGTTAACCGGAATATCAGGTTCAATAGATGAAACATCTTTAAAAGGATTAAATACTAAAGTGTCTGTAAAGTATAAAAATCAAGTCGGTCAGTCAGTTTCTGGAGTAAAACCAAATTTTCATTTAACAAATGCAACATGTTATTTTAATTTTCCACTTTCACGTGATTATAGTGATAATAGTTTAGATAGTATATCTGGATTTCATGTGGAATATTATTGCGATTCTTCAAAATCTGATGAAGTAGAAAAAAGTATTGAAGGAATAGAAAATAAAAAAGAACAACAGATAAGAAAAGATCAGGGTAAGTACGATAATAGTAGTATTGAGGAAAGTGGTTTTGAATTTGCTACAATTACATTATCAACATTTATGTCACCAAGCGATGAGGTTGATGATACAATTTTAAAACAATATTCTGGTGAAAAATCAAGTGATTGGTGGGCTGATCAAATAGAAGATGAACAAAAAAGTTCTTCAGGTATAACTTATTCAATGGATTGGTTGCTAGCATTCATTTGTGGATTGGCAATAATTGCTGTTTTATTAGCTATTATGATAGAGGTTGTTGTTCGTAATTTAAAATTAGTGTTCTTACAAGCTATAGCACCAATACCTGTTGTTTCTTACATGAATCCAAATGATAAGCTGCTAGGTACTTGGGTAAAACAATATATAGGAGTATATTTTAGTTTATTTATACAATTGTTTGTTATATTAATTATTCCGGATTTAATGATGAAACTATTAGATTCTGTTACAGGAGGATTTATATTAAAAATAGTTATAATTGCAGGATGTTTATTATTTACAAAAGAAGCTCCTAAATTTATAGGAAAATTATTAGGATTAGATAATATGGAAGGTTCATTTGGTGATGCATTTAAAATGGTTAAAACAGGTCTTGGAATCGGTGCAGGTGCTGCAGCTGCAGCAGTTGGTTCAACAATCGGTGGAGTGCAAGCGTTTCATGCAACAAAGGGACAATCCGGTTGGAATAGATTTGCAGCGGGTGCTAATGCTTTTGGTACAGGGGTATCAAGCATATTTAAAGGTGCTAGTGGAGGAGCAAAAGGCAAAATTCTAGAAGGCTCTAAACATGCTAAAGATATTAGTAATAAAAGAAGAGACATGTATGAAGGTGGAGCAGCTGGAGGTAGCGTATTTTTATCCAGTTTATTAGGAAATAACTATGATCCAAATAGGAAAGATAAGAGAGTCGAGAGTGCATATGATGATGTACTTAATGCTCGAAAAGCAGTCGATTCAAGACTAGAAGAAGAAATATTAAAGAAAAATGTTGCAGGTCTTAAGCAAGACCGAGATAACTTGGCATTGATGCGTTCAACAGGTAAGGATATAAACGGAAATGCTGTTTCAACACAGGATATAGCAAATTTCGAAAAAAATTATGTTGATAAAATGAATTCTACTAAAGCGACATGTGTTAGTGAAGTACTTTCAGGTAAGAAAGGAATTTACGAAGCTGCTGAAACTGATGTTCAAACAAAGGCTTTAATTGAAGCTTATGATAGAAAAGTCGATTATTATGGAAAAACTCTTGGTAAAGAGGTTTCTACTAGTGATCCTGATTATTCATATAATTTTGAAGAGTTACAAAAATTCTCAAATGTTGAAGCAGGGAATGCAGATTCTTATAAAGCTACTAAGAGCACAGCTGAAGATGCTAAGGTTAGATTTTCTAATTCTTCAACACGTAGCAGCCATTATGAACATGCTAATGCAAAATAATAAAATAAAAAGGGTGTGATATATAGTGATGAATCAAACATTTTTAGTGCCTGCTAATAGTAAAAGGAGTGCACTGATATTTGGATTTTTTAAACCAGTTGATTTAATAATATTTGGGGTAGGTACGGCATTATCATTAATTTTATTAATGATATTTCCCGTAACAAAACTATGGGCTGTTATTGTTACATTAATACCCATTGTAACTGCAGGATTCTTAGTTTTCCCAATACCCAATTATCATAATGTAAGAACTTTAATTGGTGAAGTTTACAACTATTACTTTGTAAACAGAAGAAAATATATATGGAGAGGTTGGTGTTATACTTATGAACAATCAGATGAATAATGGAGTAGGTCAGGTTAATCAATTGCAAAATCAAAATTTGAATAATAATTCAAGTCAAAATGTTAAAAAGATGGCTAAGTCTGTTAAAGTTGATTCAAAATGGACAGAAAATTGGATTAATGTAAAAAAAATTAGTAATGGAATTATCTATAATAATTTAGGAGAAATGGTAACAGGAATAAAAATACAGCCTAAAAACATTTTTATCTTAGATGGTAGTAGTATGGATAATACATTAATTGGTCTTATGAATTTTTATAATACAATAGACTATGAATTTTGGTTAATGGTAGCAGATAGGCCAGTTGATATAACAGTATATGAAACAGAACTACAACTTTTGTATAATAAGACACAAGATCAAAGGATAAGAAAACTTATTTCTCAAGATATGGATAAGGGTGATTATTTTAAAAATAATAATGTTGTTGATACTGAGTATTATCTATTATTTAAAGAAAAGAATATGGATAATTTACAAAAGAAAGTACGTAATTTGATAAATGGAATGGCTAGTTGTGGTTTGGTTGCTAGTCAAACATCAAATGATGATTTAAAAATGATAATAGACAATTTCTTAAATGGGGGAAGAGATTTTGAAAGTGGAACGGTGATGCCTTTATGAGTACATTTAAGAGTAAAGTAGCCCCAAAGGGATTAGATTTTAGTAATTCAGGACATATTGTAGTAAGCGATAAATATATGTGTATTTTAACCGCTGTATCATATCCAAGAAGTATTGGGGTAGGATATTTATCTAATATAACTAATATGCCAGGAGTAAAGCTTGTTATAAAACATATTCCTGTACCTTTTTCAATGTTATCTAAAATGCTTAATAAAGAATTAGCAAATTTAAGGGTTAGATATCAAGAAGAAAAAGATAGAACAAACCAAGAAAGAATAAGACAAGATTATGACACATTAGAAGTGTTTATTCAACAACTTGCAAGCGCACAATCAAAGATATTTGATTTTCAAATGCATATTGTAGTATGTGCCGATACATTAGAAGAGTTGGAAACTCGTAAAATGACTATTAAAAATTACTTAGATGCGATGGGACTTCGCGCAATACCTCTTCGTTTTGAACAAGAAAAAGTATTGAAATCAATTTTACCATTCTTTCCAAAACAAGATATTGAAGAAAGAATTGGAACTATTATACCAAGTCCTACGATGGCAGCCATGTATCCATTTATATTTGATAGTATAAAAGATCCAGGGCCATCAACACTTCTTGGAACAGATTTTTCTGGAGGAGTAGTTTTATTTAATCAATTCTTGTATCAAACAAGAAAAGAACATAATAGAAATAACGCAAATATGGTAATTCTAGGTACATCTGGAAGTGGTAAATCAACTGCAGCAAAATTAATGCTTAGAAGTGCTATTAGAAATGGTTATAAAATTGTAGCAATAGATCCTGAAAACGAACTTAAAGATATGGCTGAAGCATTTGGGGGAGATGTAATTGACTTAGGAAAAGGAGGTCAATTTGGCCTTATTAACCCACTTGAAGTTATAATTGATGCTGATGAAGATGAAATAAAACAGGGCTTAGGATATACAGTTTTAACAAAAACCCTTCAATTCTTAAAAGGTTTTATGAAATATTATGATCCTTCAATTGAAGAAGATATTTTAAATTTGTTTGTAGAATTAGTTCAAGAAACATATCGTCGTTTTGGAATAGATTTTAATTCAGATTTTTCTGCATATACTCATGAGCAATATCCAACTTTTGATGATGTATATGCTACAATTAAAGGAAAATTAATTTCAATGAGTGATATGACACATGAAAGAGATATAATGGAAAGACTAGAACTTAAAATAAGACCATTAACAAACGAATTAAGATTCTATTTTAATGGTAAAACAACTATATCACCAAGAAGTAATTTTATTGTATTTAATATAAAAGAATTAATGAATAGTGATACAAATATAAGAAACGCTTTATTCTTTAATGTATTAAAATATGCTTGGAGTTTATGCCTAGATTCAAGTATTAATACTGTAATGATGGTAGATGAAGCTCACGTATTATTATCCGGTGGAAATGTTCTTGGGGCAGATTTTCTCGCTCAAATTCAAAGAAGAGCAAGAAAATATAATACAGGTAATATAATTATTACCCAACAACCAAGTGACTTTACACCACAAGCAGTAATTACACAAGGAAAAGCAATATTTGATAACGCTAGTTACTATTTAGTAATGGGGCTTAGAAAACAAGCAGTTGAAGATTTATCTTTATTGATAGATTTAAATGATAATGAAAAAGAAAGTATTAAAAGATATTCACAAGGTAATGCATTATTTGTATGTGGATCAAGGAGAATGCAAATAAATGTTGTATTAACACCTGAAGAACTTGAATCATTTGGATCAGGAGGAGGACTATAAAAGGTCCTCCTTTTTATTTTTTAAATTTATTGATTTTTAAATGCTTTTTTTAAATTGGTATAAATAAACATTTAAAAAGTAAAAATTAAGCCTTAAGATGAATTTCAAAAATTTATCTTTTTTTGTATTTGAAAAATGAAATTTATGTCATTTGCAAACCATTTTTATATATGCTAACCTATCTAACTGGAGGGTTTATATGGAAAAAGATTATAAAAAAGAAATAATAAGTTTAATAGAAAAAGATATTATTAATCAAAGAAAGTATAATTATTATAAAAATGAAAGTTTAGTTAATACTAACTTTGAAATAGGGAAGTTACTTATCGAAGCACAAGGAGGTGAAGAAAGAGCACAATATGGAAATAAGTTAATTGCAACTTGGAGTAAAGAATTAACAAAAAAATATGGTAAGGGTTATAGTGAGAAGAATTTAAAAAGGATGAGAAAATTTTATATAGAATATAAAGATAAGCAAAAAGGGTCATCAGTGCTGACCGAATTGACATGGACAAATATTTGTCTACTTTTATCTATAAAAGATATTAACAAAAGAAATTATTATATTAATATAAGTGTTAAAAATAATCTTAGTTCAAGAGAATTACAACAAGAAATAAAAAGCAATGCTTTTGAAAGATTAAGTTTAGCAGATAAAAATAATATAAAACTAGTAACAAAAGAAGAAGATATTGATTTTACAGACACATTTAAAAATCCATTTATAATATTTGCTAATGTAGATGAAGAAAATATGGATGAAAAGACTTTAAAACAAATACTTTTAGAAAAAATAGAAAAAATAGTTTTGGAGCTAGGTGTTGGATTTAGTTTTATAGGAAGTGAAGTAAGACTAGGAAATCATAGATGTGATTTATTGTTTTTTAATATAGAACATAATTGCTATGTAGTAATAGAATTAAAAACAAGAAAATTAGAACATGTTGATATAGGACAAATAAAGTATTATGTAGAATATATAAATAAAAATATAAAAAAAGAAAGACATAATAACACTATAGGAATAATAATGACAAAATATAATGATTATTATGTAATGGAATATTGTACTGATAAAAACATATATGAAACAACATATAAAATAATTAATGAAGAAGAAAAAATATTAATTTAAAATTGTAAACAAATTAAATATCAATAATAGACAAATTACTAATTTTATAGTATCATTATAAGTAGGATATGGAGATGGTTTTATGGATAAACAAAGTATTTATTTAATCTCTGCAGGAGTTGTTTTTATACTTTTTGTTATTTTCCTTATTATTCTGTTAAAGAAAAAAAGGGTTATTAATTTACAAAAACAAGTTCAAGAATTGGAACGCCAAAGAAATTTAATCGTATCAACACCAATTGCAACTGAACTTGCTAAAATAGAAGTTATTGTTAAAAACGAAAAATTAGAAAGTAAATATGAAGAATGGAAAGAAAGATACCGTGTTATAAAAGAAAATCGTTTTCAAGTAATAACAGATATGCTTCTTGAAATAGATGGGTTAATCGATGCTAATGATATAAAAAATGCTAAACAAAAAATAATGGAACTTGAAATGGAAATATATAAACTTCGTGTATCTACTGATAATTTACTTGATGAAATAAGAGAAGTAACTATGAGTGAAGAAAGAAATAGAGCTATAGTTACAAAACTTAAAAGTAAATTTCGTGATTTAGAAAGAACTTTTACTACAAATCAAGCTTCATATGGGGACATTGATAAATATATTGAACTTCAATTTGAAAATATTGAAAAAAGATTTCAAGAATTTGAAACAATCATGGAAAATAACAATTATAGTGAAATAGTGTCAAGTGTAAAAGTATTAGATGAAATGATTGCTCACATATCTACAGTAATCGAAGAAGTACCAGATTTACTTTTATTAACTAATAAAATTATTCCTTCAAGGATTGAAGAAATTAAAGAAACTTATAAAACTTTATTAAGTAAAAACTATCCTTTGTCTTATTTAAATGTTGATTATAATATTGAACAGATTGAAAAAAAAGTAAAAGAAATACTTGATAAGGTAAAAATACTTAATTTAGAAGATAGTATGTTAGAACTAAAAACATTTTTAGATTATTTAGATAATTTAATAAATGATTTTGAAATAGAAAAAAGAAGTAAAAAAATATTTGATGAAGAAGCTAAAACATTTAAAAATAAAATTAGTAAAATAAATAAAATAGTTACAGATATTTATGAACAATTAAATGATATTAAAAATATGTATAATTTAAGTGAAGATGATTTACAAGAATTAGAAAATGTAAATAAAAATCTTTATGAAATAAATAAATCATATAATATAATAGTCAAAGATTTAAAAACAAAAAAAGAACCATATTCTTCATTAAAAGAGGAAATTGAAAGTTTATCAAATAAACTTGCTACTACTGAAAATGATTTAGATATTTGTTTAAAATCTCTTGGAAGTATGCAAGAAGATGAACAAAGAGCAAGGGAACAATTAAAAGAAATAACAGCACTTTTATCTAAATGTAAAACTAGCATAAGAAATTATCCACTTCCTATTATTACAAGTAATTATTTTGTAGAATTATCTGAGGCTAATGATGCAATTTTAGAAATAATAAAAGAGTTAGATAAAACGCCAATTACAATTAAAACTTTAAATATAAGAGTTGATACAGCAAGGGATTTATCATTAAAGCTTTTTAATACAACAACAGAAATGATTAAAACAGCAAAATTAGCAGAAATGATTATTGTATATGGAAATAGATATAAACCCTTAGATAAAGACATTGAAAGAGGTCTTGATATTGCAAGTAAACTATTTTTTGAAGGAAGTTATAAATTAAGTTTAGAAACTTCTATCGCGGCTATTAAAATAGTAGAACCGGATATATATAATAAAATGTTAAATTTGTATAAAAATTAATGTTTATTTAGGATACTTTAATATAATAAAGTATCTTTTTTGTATAAATTAAAGTGATAATTTTGCTTTTTACAAAAATTTATGATATAATTTTGCTGTTTAAAGAAGGTGATATTTTTGATATATGTTATAACGGGACCAACAGGTGTAGGTAAAACTAACTTGTCCATTAAACTTGCAAAAAAACTTAATGCATCTATAATTAACTGTGACAGCATGCAAATATATAAAGAATTAAATATAGGAACAGCTAAAATAAAAGAAGAAGAAATGCAAGGAATAAAACACTATTTAATAAATACAAAAAGTGTTTTTGATGATTATAATGTTTGTGCTTATCAAAAAGATGCTAGAAAAATTTTAAATGAATTATTAAAAGAAAATAAAAATGTTTTAATTGTTGGAGGGACAGGATTATATTTAAAAGCATTATTATATGATTATAAATTTGATGAAGAAAATATTACTAACGATTATTCTAAATATACTCTTGAAGAATTAGTAAGTAAAATCAAATCTATTAATAACTCCATAGAAATAGATTTTAATAACAGAAGAAGAGTGGAAAGAGCTTTACAAAAAATAGAAAATAATGTAGAAAGTACTAGTAATAAAAATGTTAAATTATATGATTTTAAATTAATTTGTTTAACAAGAAAAAAAGATAATTTATATAATAATATAAATTTACGTGTAGATAGAATGATTAAAGAAGGTTTAACCCAAGAAGCATATAACTTGTATCAAAAAAATATTCATACAAGAGCTATTAATACCGCAATTGGATATAAAGAATTATATTTATATTTTGATAAAAAATTAACTTTAGATGAAGCAATTGATAAAATTAAATTGAATTCAAGAAGATATGCTAAAAGACAACTTACATTTTTTAAAAATCAATTTTCTGATATAAAATGGTATAATTTAGATGAAATTGATGAAGAAGATATAATAAAAGAGATATTATCTTAAATAACATTTAGTTATAAAACTAAGTGTTATTTTTTTTAAAATTATTTTTTTCTTCTTTTTTTAAAATATGCTTGATTAAATAAAAAATATAAGTATAATAGTAAGTAATAATTTAACAGGAGGAAGTGATTATTTTGAACATAACTACATTACCCGTTCTTATATTAAGAAATAATATTCTTTTTCCTCACGATGAAATTAGACTTGAACTTGATAATGAACAAAATAAAGAATTAATTAAAATCGCGTGTTCTTATTATGATAAATATATTTTAATTGTTAATTATAGTGATGTATTAGATAAAGATAATAATATAAATAAGTTACCACAAATTGGAGTACTTGGTAATATTACAATGAATATAGAACTTCCTAATAACAAAACAAGAATCGTAATAAAAGGAATAAATCGTTTATATATAAATAGTTATGATAAAGAAGATTTAAATATTCTAGCAAGTGTTAGTCCAATTAATTACGAAAAAATAGAGAAAGTTGAAGAAAATGCTTTTTCAAGAAGTTTAATTAAACAAGTTGAATATTATATAGATAAAGATTCAAGCATTAGTAATAGTATTTTATCTTTATTAAATCCTAATTTAGGAATAGATACTTTAACAGATTTAGTTAGTCCTATTTTAAAAGAAAGTTATGAAAGAAAATTAGAATATTTATATGAAATTAATCCTGTTGTTAGGGTATGTATGATTCTTGAAGATATAAATGAAGAATTAAAAATTGTTGAGTTTGAATCAATGATTGAAGAACATTTATCGAAAAATTTAGATGATTATCAAAAGAATTTCCTTTTACAAGAAAAGTTAAAAGTAGTAAAAGAAGAACTTGGTATAAGTTATGATAAAGATGAAGAATATATAAATTTAAAAGAAAAAATAGATAAAGTTAAATGTCCTTTAAGTGTTAAAAATAAATTAAATGAAGAATTAAAAAAATATGAATCAACTTCAGTTAATAGCCCAGAATGTAGTATTATAAGAAGTTATATTGATTTATTATTAAATTTACCTTGGAATAAAAGTACAACGGATAATAAAGATTTAATTTTAGCAAAAAAAATACTTGATGAAACACATTATGGTTTAAATGATGTTAAAGATAGGATAGTTGAGTACTTGGCGTTAAGAACTAGAACAAAAAACACCAATAGTTCTGTTATATGTTTGGTTGGTCCTCCAGGGGTTGGGAAAACAACTCTTTGCAAAAGTATTGCTAAAGCAATGAATAGAAAATATGTTAAAATATCTGTTGGAGGTCTTAATGATTCATCTGAAATTATGGGTAACAGAAGAACATACATTGGGGCTTTTCCTGGTAAAATAATTCAAGGAATAAAAAAATGTGGAAGTAATAATCCGGTATTTGTAATTGATGAAATAGATAAACTTTGTAAAGATATAAAAGGAGATCCTGCAAGTAGTTTACTCGAAGTACTAGATAAAGAACAGAATAAATATTTTGTTGATAATTATGTCGAAGAATGTTTTGATTTGTCGAAAGTAATGTTTATAACTACTGCTAATGATGTAGAAAATATACCTTTAGCATTAAAAGATAGATTAGAAATAATTGAAATTGAAGGATATAGTGAATACGAAAAATTAAATATTTGTAAATCGTATTTAATAAAAAAAGAGTTAAAAGAAAATGCTTTAACATTTGATGATGTAACATTTACAGATAAGGCATATGAAAAAATAATAAAAAATTATACAAAAGAATCAGGTATAAGATCTTTAGAAAGAATGATAGATAAAATATTAAGAAAAATAGTAACAGAACTTGCTATAAATAATAAAAATAAAAAATATATAATTGATGAAAAACAAATTTTACAATATTTAGGAAAAGAAAAATATTCTTTAAATAATAATACATATTCTAATACAATAGGAATAGTTAATGCTCTTAGTTATACTACTATAGGAGGAGAATTACTAAAAATAGAAATTAATACATATAAGGGAAATGGAAATATAATAACAACAGGTCTTCTTGGTGATGTTTTTAAAGAAAGTGTAAAAATAGCTCTTAGTTATATCAAAAGTAATTGTGATAAATTAAAAATAGATTTTGACATGTTAAATAATATAGATATTCATCTTCATGTTCCAGAAGGAGCAGTTAAAAAAGAAGGTCCAAGCGCAGGAATAGCTATTACTACGGCTTTAATAAGTGCTTTAAAAAATAAACAAATATCTAGTTATTTAGCTTTAACAGGAGAAATAACATTAAGAGGTAATATTTTACCTGTAGGAAAAATAAAAGAAAAAATAATTGGTGCTAGTAATAATAATATTAAAAAAGTAATACTTCCTAAAGAAAATGAAAAAGATGTAGAAGTTTTAGATGAAGTTATAAAAAAGAATATAAAGTTTGTTTATGTTTCTAATTATGAGGAAGTATTAAAGGAGATTAAATTATGAAAGAAACAATATATGATTTATTAAATAAATATCAAATTACTTGCAATATAAGTGAAGAATTAACAGATACTGAATTAGGTTATTTATATTTAAAAATGAAAAGTGATATAGTAAATAATTGTTTTGATGTATTAAAAGAACAATATAAAAGAAAAGATTTATTTAATGCTAATTTAAAAATACTTTTTGAACTTGCTATAGATTATCCATATAGAGCATCTTTTTCTAACAATTTAAAAGAAGCTATATCAATGTTTGTTGTAAGTGGAAGAGAAATATTAAAAGAAGATAAAGATGATGAAGATTTTTTAATTAAATGGAATTTATTAAATGAACTTGTTGGAGAAAGAAATAATATTGTTGAAACAAATGATGGAAAAGAAAGATTAATAAAAGAAGAAATAATAGAAAGAAACTTTAAAAACAATCAAAAATATAAAAATTTTATTAATCATTATTATAGAGATCTAATTAAATATGATTATGTAATATATCTTATTTATTATATATATCTTGCTAATAATAAAGATAGTGAAATATATAAAGAATTTAATAAACCTAGTATTATAAGTTCTGCCTGTAATCATTTATATTATTTAAATGATTTTGTAAAAGAATATAGTTGTGAAGAAATGTATATAAAAGTAGATGCCTTAAAAGAAGTTGTAAGAAAAAAATTAGAAGAATTAGAATATTAATTCTTTTTTTAATTTTTATACATATATTTAACTGAATATATAAGGAGGAAAAATATATGAAACAAATAATTCCTTTTACGAAGGATATAACATTTAAAAATACAATTGGAGATTTAGTTAGTATATCTCTTGATAATGATTTACAACTTAAAGGAGAAGATTTAATCACAGGTAACTTTTATGTTAAAGGAAAATATAAACTTACTAAAGCAAGTATACAAGAGGAAGAATATAGCTATAAAATACCTTGTGAAATAGCTATAAGTGATGATTATGATACATTTGATGCTACGATAGATATAGATGATTTTTACTATGATATTATAGATAATGAAGTTCTTAGAATTAATATTGATTTAGTTATAGATAATTTAGTAAAAAAAGAAGTTAAAGAAAAAGAAGAAGTAAGTGTTAGAAAAGAAGAACAAGAAATTAAAGAAAAAGAGGAATCTGAAAAAACAGATGATTTAAATATTGTTTTTAATTATGATGAAGAAAGAGATAATACACCACTTAATATAATTACAGATACTAAAAAAGAAGTATTTAATGATGTTACAAGTGATACTTATACAACATACATTGTATATTTAGTTAATGAAACAGATACAATTGACTCTATTTGTAATAAATATAAAATAAATAAAGAAAAAGTATATGATTATAATGATGTAAAAGATATCAAATGTGGAATGAAACTAGTATTACCTGATGTAAAAAATGAACAATGAACGAAGTTTTTTAAAAAAATATAATATAATCCCAACAGGTTATGAATATAAAAATAATGTAAAAATAATAGAAACAAAAAATAATAAATATGTTTTAAAAAGAAATAAAAATAATATATTAGATATATTTAATTATTTACATTTAAAAAACTTTAATTATTTTCCTAATGTTTATAATAAAGATAGAAATGATCTATATGAAATATATGAATATATAAATTCAAGTGATATGTCTAATTATGAAAAAAGTGAAGAAATAATATATTTATTAAGTTTATTACATAATAAAACAACATCTTATAAAGATATTGATATTGATGAATATAAAAAAATATACGAAGATATATTTAATAAATTAAATGAATTAGAAGAATATTATATAAGTTTAAATAATGAAATAGATAAAGAAATATATATGTCACCAAGTAATTATTTACTTGTAAGAAATATAACTAAAATATATTCTGCTATATATTATTGTAAAACTCAATTAGAAGAATTTTATAATATCGTAAAAAACAATCTTAAAAAAAGA
>HF999778.1:9011-39527 GCA_000434175.1 Mycoplasma sp. CAG:611 | reverse complement strand
TTAAAAAAAGAGTATCGTTAATACATAATAATATAGATTTATCTCATTTATTAAGAAATGAAAATAGTTATTTAATAAGTTGGGATAATGCTAAGTTTGATATACCTGTTTATGATTTAATAAAGTTTTATAAAAAAAACTATAATGATGTAGATTTTACTAATTTATTTAAACTATATGAAAGTAAATATCCACTTCATAATGAAGAAAGAAAATTATTATTTATTAGTTTAAGTATACCTGATAAATTAGATTTAACAAAAGATAATGAATTTATTAAAACAAAAAAAGTAAATGATTTACTTTTATATTTACAAAAAACAGATGATCTAATTTTACAGTATAATTCTAATTAATAATACAAAGAATAGTATTATTTCAATAAATAATAAAATTGCATAAGAAGTAACTGTAAAAAAGATAAGTAAGAATGATTGATATATTATTATAAGTAACCAAAATCCTAAGAAGGCTAGATAACAACCACTAGTTCTTCTTTTATATTTACAAGTATTACAATTACAGAAAAAACCATGTTTAGATTTATTCAAATATATCAATCCTTCTTCCTATTTTATTGTATGAAATAATTGTTAAAAAGTGCAAAGAAAAATATTGACATAGTCCAATCAAAAAGTTTAATTTCAAATGCCAAATTTTTTCTTGGAGGTTTAGAAAATGAAGAATAGACTGGATCATTTATAAAAACATTTCAAACAACAGAGGTATAATTATATAGTTATAAAAGAAAAATATACATAATAGTGATGTAAAAAGTTATTAATTACGTAACAAATCTAAATAGTTTTACAAGAAAAATAGCAGTAATGTATTGCTTCTATGTAAGCGGTAATTGTGAAGATAAAATTATGACAGAATTTTATATTAAAGATAATGCAGTATATTTATCAGGAAAAAAACAAAAGACATAAAAGTATGTAATGATACAAACTGGCTATATAATTTAAAAGTAGATGAATGACCGGTCAGTTCTATATCTAACATCATCAGTTCAAATGAAGGAACACTAACAAGTAGTAATCCATATACACTTGGATTATAAATGTAAAATAAAAGAATTAGTTGCTAATTCTTTTTAAATGTCTTGTAAGAGTTTCAGGTACTTGTTTACTTTCTAATTCTTTAAGTTTAGGAATTGTTGATAAATCTGTACCTAAATTAGTTAAATAAATTGTTTTATTTGATGTATCGTTTATGTAATCATTTTTAATATCAATAATATAGTTTGGATTAAATAGTTCATATCTAAATGAAACATTATCTTGATTTAATTTTAAACTATCTTCAACAATATAATTTACATCTATATCACTATATTGTTTATTTAAGTTAACAATGGAATTACCATGTTTTATTAATTTAAATGTAAATATTAATCTTTTATCAGGGAATTTTATATTATCAATATTTAAGCTATCTAATAGTTTCATATTATTAATATATGTATCTATATTTTCTATTGAATGCTCAACATTTTGTTTAAAATATTTATTTTCTATAGGTAATCGTGTTTTTAAACTTCTTAGAAATTCAATTACTTTCTTATTATCTTTTAATAATTTTTTTAATAAATCATTATTTTCAAATAGAAATAAATTTAATAAATCTTTTTCTTCTAAATGTTTATAATCTTCAAGAAAAATTAATAAACTTTCATTACCATGTTCTTTTATAAATTCAAATAGTTTTAAATAACTTAATGGTTCTTTTTCCATATTAGACTCCTTATTTATATGTTTCTTCTTTTAAGTTGGAAATATTATAATTCATTATTGAAATATAGTCTTCATTTTTATTTATATCTTCATCTGTAATTGTTGCTAAGCTTTTAAATAATAATGTTTTTGAAGATGTTTCTTTAGTTAATTTTGTTACTAATTCATTATCTTTAGTCCATTCATTTACGAAAATATAAGATAGTGATTTATTATTTAATAAAGAAGTAGCAAGTTTTATATTACTATCTATTTCTTTACCATTTTTAGTTAAGTTTATAACTTCAAAACCATATTTTTCTAAGAATTTTAATGATTCATCATAAGAAATAATTTTTTTATTATTAGAGTTTTTAGCAGTTCTGTTAAGTTCTGTATCAAGTTCTGATATATCAAGTTTTAGTAGTTTATAGTTATTATTTATTTCTTGTTTTAAATAAGGGTTTTCAATATAATCTGATAATTCTTGTTTAATGTTTTGTGCTAGCATTAATATATTTGAAGGATTTAACCATATATCACTTTTAGCATATGTTTCTTCTAATCCATAACTAGCATCAATTATTTTAATATTTTTGTTTTTTTGTAAAATAACTGTTGCGTATTCTCTGTCAGTACTATTTCCATTGTAAATAAGTAAATCGTTATTACTAAAGTCTTTTAATTGTTTATTAGTTAGTTTATATTCATTAATATCTACACCATTTGGATAAATACTTTTAATGTTAGCACTTTCGCCATATAATCTTTTTGTTACATATTCAATTGGATAAATAGTAGTAATAATATTTATTCCTTCCATATCATATCTTTTAATACATCCGGTAAGTAATGTTATTGTTATAATTAACAATATTGTTAATATCTTTTTTTTCATAATTTTTTCTCCTTTTTTGGTACAGGATCATAACCTGGTTTAGACCATGGACCACATTTTAATAATCTTTTTATTGTTAAATAAGTTCCTTTAAAAAAACCATAAGTTTGGTATGATTCGATTGCATAG
This sequence comes from Mycoplasma sp. CAG:611, assembly GCA_000434175.1. Classification (GTDB taxonomy): domain Bacteria; phylum Bacillota_I; class Bacilli_A; order RF39; family UBA660; genus CAG-611. The sequence continues at coordinate 36,785 of HF999778.1, read as the reverse complement.
TTCGAACAAGTAGGTGTGAATTTACACATATTATGCCAAGGACCTGGTATTTTTTGATAAATTTTTATAAAAAAAATTGCAAGGTGTTTCATATCTTTCACCAATATTATTTTACTATTAATTTAAGAATTTATCAATTATAAGTTCTAATTTTTATAAAAATATGGTAAGATTAAGTAAGAAAGGAGAATTTAAATTGGAAGAGTTATTAAATAAAATAGGAGTAGTACCTAATAATATAAAGTTATATTATCAAGCTTTTACTCATTCATCTTATTCATTTGAACATATACATACTGAATCTTATGAAAGATTAGAGTTTTTAGGAGATGCAATCGTAGATTTAGTTGTTTCTGATTACTTATATAATAGTAAATTATATAAAGAAGGAGAAATGACTAAAATAAGGGCTAGCTATGTTTGCGAAAATGCTTTATATGAATATGGTATGGATTTAGGATTTAGTAATTACATAAAAGTAGGGCATGGGGAAATAGTAACTGGGGGAAAATATAAAAAAGCCATAGTTGCTGATGTATTTGAAGCTCTTATGGGAGCGATATATTTAGACTTGGGTTATGAGAAAGTTAAAGAAGTTGCACTTAGTATAATTGTTCCTTATATTGAAGATAAAAGTAAAGTATTTTTTAGTGATTATAAAAGTGCTCTTCAAGAAGCAGTACAAACTGATAAAAAATCTATGGAATATGTTTTACTTGAAGAAAGTGGACCTTCACATCATAAATATTTTAAAGTTGAGGTAAAAGTAGATGATATTGTATATGGTGTTGGTGAAGGCGGAAGTAAAAAAGAAGCAGAACAAAATGCTGCAAAAAAAGCATTAGAATTATTAGCAAATAAATAAGAAAAGAGGTAGTATATGAATTTTTTAACTGTAGCAGAAAGTATTAATAAGATATTTTATAATTATGATTATAACATTTTAAGTTTTTTACATAAACTTGCTGAGAGTTTAGGAAACTTTTTAACGCCATTATTTAATTTTTTAAGTTTAATAACAGAAAAAGGAATATTATTACTTTTAATAGCAATAATATTAATGTTATTTAAAAAAACAAGAAAAGTTGGAATATGTATGTTTGGGGCAGTTTGCTGTGGTGCAATTATAACTAATTTTATTTTAAAAGATTTAATTGCTAGACCAAGACCTTTCATAGATGAAACTAGTATTTTTAATACATGGTGGAAGTTTGTTGGAAGTGTTAATGAAAGTGAATTTAGCTTTCCATCAGGACATGCTACAAGTGTTGCCGCAGGAATGATAAGTATTATGTTGTTATGTAAAAGTAAGAAAAAATATTTATGTATTATACCTATTATTTTAATAGGAATGGCTAGAAATTATTTGATGGTTCACTATCCAAGTGATGTTTTATTTGGAATAATCGTAGGATTAATCTCGGCCTTTATCGCATATTTAATAACAAATCTTATCTATAAATTGTTAGAAAAATATAGTGATAAGACTTTTTGTAAATTTATTCTTAAATTTGATTTAAAAAAATTACTTTTTGATGAATAAAATAATTATTTTTGCATAATATAATAATGTCATGAGGAATTTATGACATAACTCAAGGAAAAAATCCTTGAGTTTTCTTTATTTTTTATTATTTTTTTGATAAAATATAATATGTAATTGAAAGGATGATAAATATGTTTGAAACACTTAGTGATAGATTACAAAATGCAATAAAAAATATAAAAGGTTATGGAAAAATAACTGAAGAAAATATAGATTCAATGGTAAGAGAAGTTAGACTTGCTCTTCTTGAAGCTGATGTTAATTATAAGGTAGTAAAAGAATTTACTAGTGTTGTTCGTGAAAAAGCTTTAGGAGAAGAAGTTAAAAAAAGTTTAACACCTGGAGAAATGTTTGTAGGAATAATAAGAGATTCTTTAGTAGAACTTCTTGGAGGTGTTAATACACCTTTAAATTTAAATGGTAATCCTGCTTGTTTAATGCTTGTGGGTCTTCAAGGAAGTGGTAAAACAACAACAATTGGGAAACTTGCTAATTTATTAAGAAAAAAACATAATAAAAAACCACTTTTAGTGGCTTGTGATATATATAGACCTGCCGCAATAGAACAATTAAAACAAATAGGAAAAGAACTTAATATACCTGTGTATTCTGAAGATAGTAAAGATGCTGTTAGTATTGCTAAAAATGGTGTTTGTTATGCTAAAGAAAATGGCTATGATTATGTTTTAATAGATACAGCAGGTAGACTTCATATAGATGATAAATTAATGGATGAATTACAAAGTATAAAAAATCTTGTAAAACCAGAAGAAACATTACTTGTAATTGATTCAATGATGGGACAAGATGCGATTAATGTAATAACAGGTTTTAATTCAAAGCTTGATTTAACTGGTGTAATTTTAACTAAACTTGATGGTGATACAAGGGGAGGAGTTGCTTTATCAGTTAGACATTTAACTAATGTTCCGATTAAGTTTATCGGAGATTCTGAAAAGATGGATGGAATTAGTTATTTTTATCCTGATCGTATGGCCTCTCGTATTTTGGGAATGGGTGATATTTTATCAATTGTAGATAAAGCAAATGAAGCAATTGATGAAAAAGAAGCAGAAAAATCCCTTAAAAAAATGCAAAAAGGAAAGTTTGATTTAGAAGATTTTTTATCACAAATGAAACAAATAAAAAAATTAGGACCACTTGAAAATCTTTTAAAATTAATACCTGGTGCTAGTAAAATGGGACTTAATAATGTAAATATTAATCCTAAAGATTTAGCACATATCGAAGCTATTATTTTATCAATGACACCTTATGAAAGAAAACACCCTGAAATATTAAAAGCATCAAGAAAAGAAAGAATTGCAAAAGGTAGTGGAAGAAATGTAATGGAAGTAAATAGATTACTTACACAATTTGAACAATCTAAGAAAATGATGAAAATGCTTTCAAATGGAAATATGAAATTACCATTTTAAAAATAAATAAAAGAATTATAAAGGGTGTATTTGTTTATGAAAGAAAATAAAGAAAAATTAAATTTAAAGGAAGCTTTAAAAAATTTAAAAAGAACAATTAAATATTTAAAACCATATAAAAAACAAGTTTTTTTAAATGTTTTATTAACACTTATAATAACAGTTCTTAGTGTACTTGGACCCTTATTAAGTGCTAAACTTATGATTTATTTAACAAATGGTAATTTAAATAAAATTCTTATAATTGCTTTAATTATTTTAATATTTGAAGTATGTGAATGTATTTTCCATAATTTAGATCATTTATTATTTTCTAAAATGAATGAAAAAGTAGTTTTAAGTATTCAAATGGAATTATTAAAAGAAATATTTAATCTTGAAACAAAAGAATTTGATAAAACCAATTCAGGAATTTTTATTGAAAGATTAAGAAGAGATACAAGAGATATATCAAGAATATTTTCTTCTTTAAATACAAGTATTTTTTCGGCTTTATCGAGTCTTGGTGTTTTAATAACAATATTTGCTTTAAATAAAATAATGTTTTGTTTTATGATATTTAGTATGATATGTAAATATATAATTCAAGAAAGAAGAACGATAAAAGTAGTAAAATTAAGAGAAAAATATCATGAATTAGAAGAAAAAAATACAGGCTTTGTTAATGAATTTATTCGTGGAATGAGAGATATTAAAGTTTTAAATTCTAAAGAAAACTCTATTGCTTTAATTGAAGAAAATGTAAATAAGGTAATAGATAATAAATTAGAAACAGCAAAGGTAAGTTTTAAATTTGATGTATTTGCTGATAATACTTATAGTATTTTAAAATTTTTACTTATAGTTTTGGGATGTATTTTAGTTAGAATAAATAATTTAACAATTGAAACATTTATTATAATATATATGTATAGAAATGATGCTTTTTATTTAATTAATGAAATTACAAGAACAATTGATCTTTTAGAAGATTTTAATGTTTCTGCTGTTAGAGTATTTGAACTTATAGATAAAGAAAAGTATAAAAAAGAGCATTATGGAACGATTCATATTAATAAATGTTTAGGAAAGATAACTTTTAAAAATGTTAGTTTTTCTTATAATGGTAAAAATAAAGTATTAAATAATGTTAATTTTGAAGCATTACCTAATCAAACAATTGGATTTGTAGGTAAAAGTGGAAGTGGAAAAACGACTATTTTTGCTCTTATTAATAAGATGTATAATGTAGATAATAATATGATATTTATTGATGATTATGATATAAATAGTTTAGATGAAGCGTCAATAAGAAATAATATTTCACTTGTTATGCAAAATCCATATATATTTAATATGAGTATAAAAGATAATTTAAGAATTATAAATAAATCTGCTAGTGATAAAAAAATAAAAGAGGTATGTAAGATAGCATGTATTCATGATTTTATTATGTCACTTCCTAATAAATACGATACAGTTGTAGGAGAAGGCGGAGTTGTTTTATCGGGAGGTCAAAGACAAAGACTTGCTATAGCAAGAGCACTTTTAAGACAAACTAAAATAATTTTATTTGATGAAGCAACAAGTGCTTTAGATAATGAAACACAAAGTTTAATTCAAAAGTCAATTAATAATATGAAAGGTAATTATACAATGTTAATAATAGCACATAGATTATCTACGATTATTAATTCAGATAAAATTTATTTTATAGATAATGGAAAAGTAATAGATGAAGGAACACATGAAGAATTGTTACAAAAAAATAAAGAATATAAAAATTTATATGAAATGGAAATAAAAAAATGTAGCTAACTTAAAGCTACATCTAAAATCATCATAAAAGAAAATCCAATTAAAGTAAATAGGGCCATAAGCTCTTTTTTCTTGTTCGTTTGACTTTCTGGTATTAATTCTTGAACTACAACATATATCATGGCACCTGCAGCAAAGGCAAGTAAATAAGGAAGCAGATATCTAACTTTAATTACTAAAATTGCTCCGATTACTCCCGCTATGGGTTCAACTATGCCACTTAATTGTCCTAAAAAGAATGCTTTCTTTCTTGAAAATCCTTCTCTTAAAAGAGGAAGTGAAACAGCAGTACCTTCAGGAAAATTTTGAATACCTATTCCTAATGCTAAAACACAAGCAGTTGTAGTTGTGGCACCATCAAGACCATATATAATAGAGCCAAATGCTACACCAATTGCCATGCCTTCTGGAATATTGTGAAGTGTTATAGATACAACTAACATTATTGCTCTTTTTAAACTCGTTTTATCTTTTTTATCTTTCCTTTCTTTTTTAGTGGAGATTTTATCATATAATTTATCCCCAATAAAAAGAAGAATCCCTCCACCCATAAATCCAATAAAAGCAGTTAACCACGCGTTTAAATTTAAACTAGTAGCCATTTCAATTGATGGACTAATAAGTGAAAAAAAGGATGCTGCGATCATAACTCCTGCAGAAAAACCAAGCATTGCATCAAGTAAATTCTTATTTATTTTTTTAAAACAAAATACAAGCGCAGCTCCAAGTGCTGTTATACTCCATGTAAATAAAGTAGCTATTAATGTTTGCTCAATACTATTTAAATTATTAAAAAATTCTAACATAATTCCTCCAAAAACTATAATAATATATGATGTTTATTAATAAACTGCTACATAGATTAAAACCTATAAATAAAAACTAGGTAATTTACTTATACATAAAATTAAATTTTTCATATCATAAAATTAGATAGGGGGATTTAAAATGTTTAATAATAGATGTGGTAGACAAAACTTTATGGCAATGCCAAGTCAAAATGGTTTAATTGATATTGATAACAATACAGGAAATATAGATATAGATTTTGCTCAAACTCAAGCAACTAATCAAAATGATACTATGACTGCAGTAACTTCTAATGCTCCAATTATGGAACCTATGCGTGAAAGAGTAGTAAACAGAACTATAGTTCATAATGTTCCACATGTTTGTCCAATAAGAACAAGAATAGTTAATCATCATGTTTATCAACATACTTATCAACCAAGTTATACTTGCTGTGAAGAAAATGTATGTGAACATGTACAATGTGGTTCTTGTTGTAACTATTAAAAGACCTTTGGTCTTTTTACTTTTTATTAATAAAAATACTTTTAAAGGTATTTTTTTATTGGTATAATATAAATATAGATAGGATGTGATTTTTTTGTGAAAGCATTAGTATTAGGTGGCGGTGGTGCTAAAGGTAGTTATGAAGTAGGAGTTTTTAAAGCACTAAGAAAACTTCATATGAAATTTGATATTGTAACAGGTGTATCTATTGGTTCAATAAATGGAGCTTTTTATGTTGCTAACGAATATAAAAAATGTCTAAAAATGTGGCAAAAAATAACAACATCGGATTTGTTTGATGTTGCAATAGGAAGTAAGATGTCAAAAGAAGATATAAAACTTCTTGTAAAACAAATGTCTTCTGGAGGAATTAGTTTTTCCAATGCTTATAATTTTCTTAAAAAAAATATTAATGAAGAAAAAGTTAGAAAATCCAAAATTGACTATGGACTTGTTACAGTATCACTTACAAATAAAAAGCCAAGATTTTTAACTAAAGAACAAATACCATATGGAAAACTTGTTGATTATATTTGTGCGAGTTCTATTTGTTATCCTTTCGTACACGCCCAAGATATAAATGATGAAAGTTTTATTGATGGAGGTTTTTATGATGGCATTCCTATTAATCTTGCCATAGATATGGGAGCAACTGAAATACTTGCAGTTGATTTATCTGTTTTAGCTATTAATAAAAAACCAAAAGATAAAAATATAAAAGTAGATGTTATAAAAATGAAAGACAAAACACCACTTACATTAACTTTTACAAAAGAATATGCTAATAAAAATATAAAATATGGTTATAACGATACAATGAAACATTTTAATAAATTAGATGGTAAATTTTATACTTTTAGAAAAAATGATTTAGATAAATCATATAATGAATTAAATAAATATTTTGTTGAAATTTTAAAATCTACTATTTTAAATGAGCCAAAAAATAAAATAGTTAATGAACTATTTAGTATTGCTAAGATAAATAAATTATTTGTAAAAATAAAATATAATCATGATTTTAAAGAAGAAGTAGAAGAAGCTTTAGAACATCTTGGAGTATTATTTGATATTCCAAATGAAAATATTTATTCAATAAAAAAATATAATAAATTATTAATAAGAAAAGTTAAAGAACTTAATTATATAAAAATAAATAAAAATTTAAAAGATAAGTTTTTAATAGGGTATATGTATAATAAATATATGAAAAGTGAAAATAAAGAAGAAATAATAAAAGAAATGTATAATTTATCTTTAATATTTCCAAGAGAATATCTTTGTACTGTATACTTAATAGCTATATCAAAAAAACATAGTTTGTTTTTAAAAGCAGATGGTATTTATGATGATATTTTAAAAGAGTTAAATGTAAAGTAAACACTTTAGTAAAATAATTTGTCTAATTTTGTCAAATTTATTGTAAAATAATTTTAAGTGTTTTATTATAATATTGGGGAGTGTGATACATATGATATATCCTTCAATTGATAAATTATTAAATGTTGTAGATAGTAAATATCGTTTAGTTCATCTTGCAGCTTTAAGAAGTGATGATATAAGAGAAAATAATAATTTACAAAAAAATGAAGAAGATTATGTTTCTAAAAAGAATATAGGAAGGGCACTTGAAGAAGTAGCAGACAATTTAATTATAATAAAACAACCAGAAGAAAAAAAATAACCCGAAAGGATTATTTTTTTTGTGCTATTTCTTTTGTATTTTTCCAAATCATAATCATAATTAGGAAACCTTCGTAAATTAGTCTAATTATAATTGGACCAAAGATTAAAGTTGCTATAAATTTCCAAAAACTTATTTCAATAAACGCGAATGATACTAAAATAACATAAATTGTACCTATTAAATATAATACTTTTAAAATTGGTTCAATAATCATTATTCTAAAATCAAGTAATTCTTTTAAAGTTACAAGTTTTTTACTTAATCCTTTATTGTCTTTCTTAATAAATAAGAAATAAGTTAGAATTCCTCCAACAATTGCTAATATAGCAGCAACTATTATCCAAATAACTGCACCGCTTGTAATAGTAGCAGAACCAATGTTATTTGAAGAACCACCAATATAATCATAATCATACATAAAAACAAACACTCCTTTCTAGTTATATGTTAACATTAAATATCATAAAATACAAGAAAAATTTATTTGACTAAACACTTTTATTGTACTATATTAAATTTATATGAAAAACATTTAAAATTATGAAAAGAGGTATGTATGAAAATAATAAAGTATAAGAAATTACCAGGTAATAAATATAAAATAACTTTAGATAATAATGACATAATCCTTTATGAAGATATTATTATAAAAAATATGATTTTATTGAAAAAAGAAATAAAAGAGAATGAATTAAAACAATATTTAGATGAAAATATTTTTTATGAAGTTTATTATAAAGCATTAAATTATTTAAAAGTAAAAATGCGTAGTACAAATGAAATAGAAAAATATTTAGCCAAAGAATTTAACAAGGATTTAATAGAAAAAATAATTCTTAATTTAACTAAAGAAGGCTATTTAAATGATGATTATTTTACAAAATGTTATATAAATGATGCGATAAACTTAAAAAATATTGGACCTAATAAAATAATTCATGAACTTGAAAAATTAGGAATAGATAAAAGCATTATAGATAAAAATATTAAAGTATTTACTAGTTCAAAAGAAGAAGAAAAAATAAAAAAAATAATAGATAAAAAAGTTAAAACTAATAAGAATAAATCAGTATATAATTTAAAAAATAATATAAAACTTAATCTTATTAATCAAGGATTTAACGTTGAAATAATAGATAAAAATATTAATAATATTAACTTTGATGAAACAAGTATTTATGAAAAAGAATATAATAAGTTATATAATAAGTTATCTAAAAAATATACTTCTTATGAATTAGAACAAAAAATAAAACAAAAACTTTATCAAAAAGGTTTGTTTAAATAAAAATATGTGAGATAAATCCCACATATTTTTATTTATTCTTAGAATTATTAGAACTAGTTTTTAATTTAGACATATAAGTATTAAAATCGCCATTTAATTTATCATCATGAATTTCAACACCATATTCTTTTCTTAATTCTTCAAGTTTTTTATAGAATAAAGCACTATCTTCACTTAATTTTTTTGTAACAAGTGTTTCTTTAATAGTAGTTTTAACATCTTTAAGTTCAGGTTTTTTCTTTTCATCAGTTTTATAGATTATATGATATCCATATTTAGTTTTAACTGGAGTAGTTGTATATGTTCCTTTTTTAAGATTATATGCTGCTTTTTCAAATTCTTCAAGCATATCACCAGTATTAAACCATCCTGTATCGCCACCTTTGTCTTTAGTAGCTTTATCAGTTGAATATTCTTTAGCAAGTTTATCAAAATCTTCACCATTATTTAACTTTTTAATAATATCTTTTGCTTTATTTAAAGCTTCTTTTTCTTTATTATTTTTTTCTTCAGTAGTCATTCCATCAAGGGTATCAATAGAAATTAAAATATGTTTAGTTCTAATATCTCCAAAAATATTTTCATCGTAATATTTTTGAATTTCTTTATCAGTTAAACCTTTTTTAACTAATTCTTTAACTGCTTCATTTCTTCTGTAAGAAAGTGAAACAAATTTTTCAAATTCAGTTTTTGATTCTAATCCATAATAATAAGCAATTAAATATTCAAAAGTTGTATTATATTTTTTAGCAGAATCTTCAACTTCTTTAACTTTTTCCTTTATATATTCTTTTTCTTCTTTACTAGTGTCTTTGTATTTGTCACTTAAAATCATTTCATCAATCATGTCTACTAGAACACCAACACCATATTTGTCTTTAATTTTTTCATAAAATTCAGTTACAGATATATTTTTATTATTACTTGTAACAATTGCATCTTCACCATTTTTTAAAACTGGTACTTTTCCACATCCTACAAGTGAAAAAATTAATAAACCTGAGATAAGAATTTTACCACTATTTTTAATTATTTTGTTCATAATTATATCCTCCTTTAAATAGTTACATGTTTATCTTATCAAAAAAATAAAAAAAATACAATAATTTAGTCTTTTATATACACAAATTTCACAAAAACCCATAAAATAATTTAGAACAATAAAAAAGGAGGAGTTATTTATGAATTATGTATCATCATCAGCAATCGTATTAGTTTTATTTATCTTACTAATTATAATACTAGGTGCTTGGATTTAAGGGGGTGTATGTATGAAAAATAATGAATGCTGTAATGAAAAGAATGTAAAACATACAGGAAGTGGTTTACTAATTATTGTTGTTTTATATATCTTACTTGCTATAATTTTTAGTTCATTTGGAACTAATAATAATGTATGTTGTTATTAATAAAAATATTATATAATTTTAAAAAGAGGTTAACCTCTTTTTAATTTTGTAATATTTCATATATTTCTTCAACTGATTTACTAAAGTTATCTTGATAAAAAGGAATTAAATGTAAATGATAATGTTTAACTTCTTCTAAAACACCATTATTTTGGATTATTCTTAAACCATCATAATTTAATTTTTTCTTTAAAAGAGTAGTTAATTTTTTACTGATTAAAAAAATATGATTTAAAGTTTCTATAGGAATATCATTAATATCAATATAATGATTTTTTGGTATTATTAAAGTATGTCCTGGTCTTTCAGGATTAATATCTAAAAATACCTTTACTATTTCATCTTCATATAAAGTATAACTTGGTATTTCATTATTTATTATTTTACAAAAAATACAATTATTCATATTTCCCTCACTTCCTTATATTTATTATAAAATAAAAATAGTTTTTTTAAAAGTTTAAAATGTTTTAATTGACTATAAAATGTACATAATATATAATAATATTAGAATAAGGAAGGGATAATTATGAGTAAAAAGTTTCCTATTAACTTCAAAAAGGGTAATAATAATTTAAGTATTAAAAAAGAAGAAAAAAATAATGTGGATGAATTAGGATTAAGTACTTTAAAAAGTAATGAAAAAGAAGGATATAGTCCATTAAATGATGATATGAAAACACATTATGCTAACATTAATGATTTAATAAATAATAAAAAAGAGGATATTCCTGCTGTTAGCGAAGAAGTAAAAGAAGAAGTAGGAGTTAATAATGATATAGATAATAGTAATATTAATAGTAATAATGATATTGAAAAAACAACTGTTGTTTCTTTAGATGAAATTGATAATGAGTTAGATAAAATAAATAAAAAAGAGCAACCTTTCTTCTTTAATAATAATTTTATGAATAAAAATAAGGAAGAAGAGAAAAAAGAAAATAACAATATAAATAATACTATATCTGATAATGTAAGTAGTATGCCATTAAATAATGCAAATAATAATTATCCAAAAGAAGTTGATTATGAAGAAGAAAATTTAGGGTTTATTAAAAACCGTAAAATAAATAAAAAGCTTTTGTTAATAATAGGAATAATATTTTTTATATTAATTTTAGGATTAATACTTTATTCTATGTTAAAACCAGGAACACTTAATAATATATCACTTTCATTAAATGATATAGTTTACTATGGAGAAAATAATAGTTTTAAAGTTACCGCTATTGGTAAAAATAATTTAAGAAAAACAAAGTATACGTTTACTGTTAATAATGACATTGTGTCAATGAAAAATGAAAATATGATAGGCAAAAAAGTTAATAACAGTTTATTTGCATATAAATTAGGAAGTTTTAATATTGAAGTAATAGGAAGTTATAAAGATGTAAGTAAAAAGTTAAATAAGAATATAACAGTATGCAAAAGATTAAGTGAAGAAAGTATACCACAAAGTCAAATTATTGCGTATTTTAATGAGGAAAGTAGTTTAAATATTAATCTTGGTGATGATATCTGCTATAAAAATATCACTTTTGAAATTGAAGACACATCAATCGCAGAAATAAATGAAAATAGGGTAATTAAAGGGAAAACAAAAGGGTATACCTCTTTAATAATTAAACAAAATAATAATACTTTTAAAATAGATCTTAGAGTAGTTGATAAAAGTACTGTTAATTTAGTGGAAAGAGTTTATTTAGAAAATATTGAAGACAGCATCGTTATGAATGTAAATGATGTTCAAATATTAAAACCTACTATTATACCGGTAAATGCTACGGATAAAAATATTAACTTTTCATCAAGTAATGAGAAAATTGTATCTGTAAATAACAAGGGTGAAGTTAAAGCTTTAAATAAGGGTAGTGCTAAAATTATTGTAAAATCTAATGATGGTGCTTATACAAACACTTTAAATGTTATTGTAAAAGGTTCTAATGATACAGAAATAGAAACATTTAGTCCTGTAAGTGTTACAATAAAAAGTAATAATGCTAATAAAAATATTGCTAATGTAAATAATTTAATAATATTAAATGCTAAATTTGATAGAAAGTTAAGTTTTGTTCCTAAGGTAAATATATTTAATAAAGATATAGAAATGGTATGTTCTTCAACCGATGAACCTACATGTATTGCCACAATTAAAGTGGATAATAATAGTACTAAAGGTAAAGTTAATTTTGTAATAAAAGATTATAAAGATATAAATGACACGATAGGAAATGAAGTAAATACTACTACTGATAGTAGTGAAGTAATTATTAAATAAAGTATGTATATGCATACTTTTTTAAATTTCTAAAATTTTAAATATTTTTTTAAAAATTGGTATAAAAAATATTTGAAAAGTGAAAATTAAGTCTTAAGATGAATTTTAAAATTTCATCTTTTTTAATGCTTGAAAAATGAGATTCGTGGCATTTGCAAAGCATTTTTATATATGTTAACCTATCTAACTGGAGGACTTATATGGACAAAGATTATAAAAAAGAATTAATAGAATTAGTTGAAAAAACAGAAGTTAACAAGGGATATCATGATTATTTTAAAAATAAAGATTTAGTAAATAATTATTTTGAAATAGGAAAGTTACTTATCGAAGCACAAGGAGGAGAAGAAAGAGCAAAGTATGGAAATGGATTAATTAAAGAATGGAGTGCTGAGTTAGTTAGACTTTTTGGGAAAGGTTATGATGTTAGTAATTTAAAAAGATTTAGGCAATTTTATATGTATTTTAAAAAAGGTGCGCCACTGGCGCACCAATTGACATGGACTAATATAAGACTACTTTATCTATAAAAAGATATTAATAAAATAAACTATTATATTAATATGTGTATAAAAAAGAATCTATCTAAAAGAGAGTAGAAGATATAGGACAATTAGAATATTATATAAATTACGTTGATGAAAATATGAAGAAAGAAAGTTTTAACCCTACAATTGGGGTACTCGTAGCAAAAGAGGGAAACTATTTAGTAATGAAATATTGTACTAATAAGAATATATATAAAACAACCTATAAAATAATTAATGAAAAACAAAGTTTATTAGTTTAGAAAATAGTTAAAATTACCATTTATAAATATTTTGTATCACTTGCTTAATTTGTAAAAAAATGTTAAAATATATTCATAAATATTTCTATATAGAAAGGAAGATATTTTTATGGATGAAACGATGATTTTTAAATGCGATGATTTGGAAAATTATATGATTACAGAAACACTTATGAAAGTTAATAAGTATCTTGAAGAAAAAGGTTATAATGGTATAAATCAAATCGTAGGGTATTTATCAACTGGTGATTCTTCATATATTTCTAGTTATAAAGATGCAAGAAAATTAATTCAAAAAATAGAACGCGAAAAAATACTTGAAGCTTTACTTAAAAATTATCTTAAGGATATAAGATGAGATATTTAGGATTAGATTTAGGAACAAAATCTTTAGGACTTTCTTTATCTGATAAAACTGGTTTAATCGCATCTTTTTATAAAAATATTTCTTATACAGATAAAAATAAACTTATCGAAGAAATAAAAGATATTGTAGAAAAAGAACATGTTGAAAAATTAGTTTTAGGACTTCCTAAAAATATGGATAATTCTTTAGGATGGAGAAGTGCTGAAACAATAGAGTTTAAAAAGAAATTAGAAGAAAAGTTAGATAAAGAAATAATTCTTGAAGATGAAAGATTAACAACTAAAATAGCAGAAAATATGCTTATTGATTTTGATTTATCAAGAAAAAAAAGAAAAAAAGTAATTGATGGCGTTAGTGCTGTTATTATACTTCAATCATATTTAGATAGAAAGGAAAGGTAGTTATGGAAAATATTGAAGAAATAAAAGATGATATGTTTATCGGATTTAATGAAAAAGGAGAAAAAACAACATTTTATAAGTTATTAGAGTTTGACTCTACAGAAACAGGAAAGCATTATTTAGCATATACTGATAATTCTGTTGATGAAAAAGGAAATGTACGTGCTTATGGTTCAGTTGTTACACAAGAAGGAGATTTAATGAAATTAGAACCAATTACAACAGAAAAAGAATGGAAAGTTATTGAAATGGCTTTAAATGTTATTCAAGAACAATCTAAAAATGAAGAGGATAAATAATTGATGGAAAAACATGGTCGTAAATTAAAGAAAAAATTTAAGATTATGCTTGTGATAGTTGCAATATTACTAATTGGTATTGCAACTTTATTAGGAACTTTCTGTTATTTTAAATCTCCAGTTTCTAATGATAAAAAAGAAGTAAGTGTAGTTATAGAAAGTGGTTCAACAATAAGTGATATTGCAACTTTATTAAAAAAAGAAGGATTAATAAAAAATGAAGCATTTTTTAAATTATATGTAAAGCTAAAAAATGTTTCTAATGTTTATGCTGCTAAATATTATTTTAGTCCTTCAATGAATTTAGATAAAATAATCGATACCTTAAAAAAAGGCGGATTTAATGAAAATGAAATATCTATTACTTTTAAAGAAGGTATTAATATAAGAAACATAGCAAAATTAATAAAAGAAAACACTTCTAATAGTGAAGAAGATGTTTATAAAACATTAAAAGATGAAAAGTATTTAAATTCTATTATAGAAAAATATTGGTTTTTAACAAATGATATAAAAAATAGTAAAATATATTATTCACTTGAAGGGTATTTATTTCCAGATACATATAGATTTAATAATAAAGATGTATCTGTAGAAGAAATATTTAACAAAATGTTAGATCAAATGGAAAAAAAGTTAAATAAATATAAAAAACAAATAGAAAAAAGTAAATATTCTATTCATGAATTAATGACTTTAGCATCAGTTGTTCAAAGTGAAGGATATAATGAAGAAGATTTTAAGAATATTGCCAGTGTATTTTACAATAGATTAAAAACAGGAATACCTTTAGAAAGTTGCGTTACATCATATTATGGGGTAAAGAAAGATATGACAGATGAATTACTTCAAAAAGATATTAATGCTGAGAATCCTTATAATACAAGAGGAAATAATCCAGTTAAAATGCCTATTGGTCCTATTAGGATGCCGGGAGAAAAAGCACTTGATGCAACTTTTAATCCTATTGAAACTAGTTATTATTTCTTCGTATCTGATAAAAACAATAAATTATATTTTACAAAAACATTAAACGAACATGAAAAAATAATAAAAAAACTACAAAATGAAGGGTTATGGTTGGAATGGTAGAAGAAAAAATAAGTGAAATAAAAAGTTATGCTAAAGAAAATAATGTTCCTATTATGATGGATGATGGGATTGATTTTTTAACATCATTAATAAGACAAAGAAAAGTAAAAAATATTTTAGAAATAGGTACTGCAATAGGATATTCAGCTATAATGATGGCACTTGTAGATGAAAATATTAAAATAACATCTATAGAAAAAGATAATAAACGTTATTTCGAAGCAATAAAAAATGTTAAAAAATTTAATTTAGAAGATAGAATAACATTATTATATAATGATGCTTTAGAAGTTAAACTTAAAGATAAGTATGATCTTATTTTTATCGATGCTGCTAAAAGCAAAAATCAAGATATATTTGAGCACTTTGCTAGAAATTTAAGTGATAAAGGAGCTGTTGTTACTGATAATTTAAGTTTTCATGGCTTTGTTAGTAAAGAAACAAATGAAATTAAAAACAGAAACATAAGAGGATTAGTTCGTAAAATTAAAAATTATATTTCGTTTCTTAATCAAAATGATGATTATAAAACAGTATTTTATGAAATAGGGGATGGAATATCTGTTACAACTAAAAAATAAGAGGTATATTATGGATTTAATAGCAAAAGTAAATTCTTATGAAAAACTAGATGATTATATAAAAATGGGAGCTAACGCTTTCCTTTTTGGTATAAAAGATTTTTCTATAAATAGTTTAACTAAGTTAAAGATAAAAGATTTAAAGAAAATAAAAACTAAATATAAAAATATTAAAATATATATTTTAATTGATAAAAACATGTTCAATAAAGATTTAGAAAGATTAACTAAGTTTTTAATAAATGTTGATAAACTTAATTTAGAGGGAATATTCTTTTATGATCTAGCAGTATATTATATTAAAGAAAAGTATAATTTAAATACTCCTTTAGTATGGAATCAAAATTATTTTGTTAATAATTATAAAACATGTAACTATTATTATACTAAAGGTATAAAATATGGTGTTATATCCAATGAAATAACAAAAGAAGAAATAGAAAAAATTGTTAAAAATACTAAAATGAATATGTTTATAAACACTTTTGGTTACCAAATGATGAGTTATTCTAAAAGGAAATTAGTTAGTAATTATTTTAAATTTTTAAAAAAAATCAATTTCAAAAAACAACATAAATTAATTGAAAATAAAAGAACATTTAATATTATTGAAGAAAAATATGGAACATGTTTTTTAAGTGATTATGTTTTATGTTATATTGATTATTTAAATTATTTTAAATCTATTGGAGTAAAAGGTATTATTTTAAATGAAGAATTAATTGATAAAAATGCATTTTTAAATATAATTAAAATGTCTAAAGAAAACATTATTAAAAACAAATATACTTTTAATGATGTAAAAAAACTTGTACCTAATGTAGATTTAGGATTTTTAAATACAAAAACAATATATAAAGTTAAAGATAGGTGATATTTTTGGAAAAAATAGAATTAATGGCACCAGCAGGTGATATAGAAAAATTGAAAATAGCATTATTATATGGAGCAGATATAGTTTACATTGGTGGAAAAAAATATAGTTTAAGAGCTAATGCAAGTAATTTTACAATTGAAGATATAAAATCTTCTTGTATTTTTGCTCATAAATTAGGTAAAAAAGTTTATGTAACAGTAAATATTTTATTTCATGATGAAGATTTAGAAGGCGTAAAAACATATCTAAAGGAACTAGAAGATTCATGTGTTGACGCTGTTATTATATGTGATGCATTTTTAATACCTATTATAAAAAAAGAAACTCCAAAGTTAAAAATTGTTATGTCTACTCAAATGTCAACTTCTAATACTTTAAGTGTAAAACATTTTCTTGAAGAAGGTGTTGATTCTATTGTTCTTGCAAGGGAAGTTACTAAAAAAGAAATAAAAGAAATATATGATGAAACCCATGCTGATTTAGAGGTGTTTTTACATGGTGCAATGTGTACTTGCTACAGTGGTAGATGTGTTTTATCAAACTATGTTACAAATAGAGATTCTAATCGTGGTGGTTGTGCGCAAGTATGTCGTTTTTGTTTTGATTTAGATAAAAAAAGAAAGAAAAATTTTTCTATAGCGACAAAAGATTTAAATCTTGCAGATCATATAAAAGATTTAATAGAAATTGGAGTAAAGCATTTAAAAGTTGAAGGTAGAATGAGAGGTACTTATTATATAGCAACAGTAATTAATTGTTATCGAAATTTAATTGATGCATATTATAATAATAACTGGACGAAATCTAATTTAGAAAGAAATTTAAAACTTTTATCTAGGGTAGCTAATAGAGAGTCAACTAGTCAATATTTTATGAATGAAGCAACTTATAAAGACCAATATTATTTAGATAGAATGGAAGTATCTAATCAAGATTTTTTAGGATTAATCTTAGATTATGATGAAAAAACATCATATGCTACGATAGAACAAAGAAATTATTTTAAAAAAGGAGATAAAGTTAATATTTTCGGACCTGAAAAATGTGATTTTGACTTTGTAATTACTGATATTTTAAATGAAAATAATGAAAGTATTGAAATTGCAAGACATCCTAAGGAAATATTAAAAATAAAAGTTCCAAGAAGTGTTTGTAAAGATTCAATGATGAGAATATGGATAAATTAGGTTAATACACTTGACAAAAAGGCAAAAAAAGTGTATCCTTTTAAAGTATAAAGTTCAAGTAACTAATATTAATTTACGAAAGGATTTTAAGGTGAAATTTATGACAGATAAAAAAGAAGTATATCTTACAAAAGAAGGATATGAAGAAGCTAAAAAAGAATTAGATTATTTAATTAATGTAAAAAGACCAGAAAACATAATTGCTATAAAAGAAGCAAGAGCACTTGGAGATTTAAGTGAAAACGCAGATTATGATGCTGCCAGAAACGAACAAGCTGAGCTTGAAGATAAAATTAAAAAATTACAAGCAATTATTGATAATGGTACAATAATAGATGAAATTTCAACAGATAAAGTTGGGGTAGGAAATACAGTAAAAATTTCTTATTTAGATGATCCAGATGATACGGATGAATATAAAATAGTAGGTAGTCAAGAAGCTGACCCATTTGAAAGTAAAATATCTAATGAATCACCAATAGCAATGGCATTATTAGGTCATAAAGTAGGAGATACTGTTAGTGTTGAAAGTCCAAATGGAAGTTATGAAATTAAAATAATAGAAATTGGTTAAGAAAGTTTTAGACTTTCTTTTTTTTATTTAATAAGATATAATATAGTTAAGAACAAATGTGTGGGAGGTTTTTATGGAAAGAATAATAATGCATATAGATGTAAATAATGCTTTTTTATCTTGGAGTGCAGTTTATTATTTACAAAATGGTTTAAATGTAGACATAAGAACTATACCTTCTGCTATCGCAGGAGAAAAAGCTAAAAGAACAGGTATTATTTTAGCTAAAAGTATTCCTGCTAAAAAAATGGGAGTTAAAACAGGAGATATTATTTATACTGCCAAAAACAAATGTCCTTCATTAAAAATATATCCACCTAATTATAAATTTTATAGTGAAATGTCTAAAAAAATGTTTGATTATTTGTATTCACTTACTCCTGATATTGAAATTGCATCAATTGATGAATGTTATATAGACTATGGAAAAATAAAAAAACTATATGGTGATGAATTTATTTTTGCTAAAAAAATAAATAAAGAAATAAAAGAAAAATTTGGCTTTACTGTAAATATTGGAATAGCAAATAATAAATTATGTGCTAAAATGGCTAGTGATTTTGAAAAACCAGATAAAATTCATACCTTATATGATTATGAAGTTGATACTAAAATGAAAAAATTACCAATTGATGAACTTTTTGGAATAGGTAAAAAAACAAGTGAAAAATTAAAACAAATGGGTATAAAAACAATAAATGATTTAGCTAATTATAATTTAGTATCTTTAAAAAAAGTATTTAAAAATCAAGCAATTGATATGATAAATTCTGCTAATGGAATAAACTATGATGAAGTAGAAACAAAACCATACATAAATAAAGGAATAAGTAATGAGATAACTTTAATGAGTGATTGTTATGATGATAATGAAATATATAATAATTTACTTTATCTTTCAGATCTTGTAAGTTATCGTATAAGAAAAATTAATAAGTATGCAACAACGGTAGCAGTTATTATAAAAAATAATAACTTTGTTAGAAAAACGCATCAAAAAAAATTAAATACTCCAATAAATACAAGTGAAGATATATATAATATTGCTAAAGAAATATACAAAAAAAATAAAGAAGATGAAGGAATAAGATTAATTGGCATAAGACTTGATAACTTAAAGGATGAAAAATTATCACAAGTATCTTTATTTGATTTAGAAAATAATAATGTTGATAATGAAAAGTTAGATAAAACAATAGATAAATTAAAAGAAAAATATGGTTCTAAAATAATAAAAAGGGCAAGTATGATAACAAAAGAAGATTATAAGGGACTAAAAAAATAAAATATAAATTGATATATATTATAAATTCGTTTATAATTTTATTAGAGGTGATGAGTTATGATTTTACCAGCAGATAGTTATATTGTTGTTAATAAAGGTAATATTTTAGAAATTGATAAAAAAATTCTTATTGATTTATATCAACCTTTAATTGGTTCAAAAGCTATTTCTTTATATTTAACTCTTCTTAATGATTTAGAAAAAAAATATATAACAGATGTTTTCACTCATCATCATTTACTTTCTGTTTTACAAATGAGTTTAAATGATATAAAAATATCTCGTGAAAAACTTGAAGGAGTAGGACTTTTAAAAACATATTTAAAAAAAGATAACATTAATAATTATGTATATGTTTTATATAATCCGATTAGTGCTAATGAATTTTTAAATCATCCTATTTTAAATGTTGTTTTATATAATAATGTAGGTAAAAAAGAATATGAAAGAATTGTAGAAAATTATAAAATTCCAAGAATAAGTTTAAAAGACTATGAAGACATAACCTTATCATTTAATGAAGTGTTTACAAGTGTAAGTTCTAACAGTTTCATTACAAATGAAGACTTAACTATGAAAAATAAAAATAAATTATCTTTTTCAAACTTTTTTGATATGGATTTATTAATTTTAGGAATAGATGAAAATTTAAAAAATGAAAAAGTTTTTAATGAAGAGGTTAAATCATTAATTTTAAATCTAAGTTTTATATATAAATTAGATGTTACAACAATGCAAAATTTAATTAAAGCTAGTCTTAATGAAAAAGGAATGATAGATAAAGATACTTTACGAAAAAGCGCTAGAAATTATTATCGCTTTGAACATAGTGGTAATTTACCTTCGATTATTTATTCAAAACAACCTGATTATTTAAAAACACCACAAGGAGATAATTCTAAAAAAGCAATGATGATTTATACTTTTGAAAATGCGCATCCTTATCAATTGTTAAAAAGCAAATATAAAGATGGTAAGGTTATAGAAAAAGATTTAAAACTTATTGAAAGTTTGCTTCTTGATTTAAAATTAACTCCAGGGGTTGTAAATGTATTAATAGACTATGTTTTAAAAGTAAATAATCAAAAATTAAATAAAAATTATGTGGAGTCAATAGCATCACAATGGAAAAGACTTGGTATTGAAACAGTTGAAGAAGCAATGAATGCATGTAAAAAAGAACATAAAAAATATATTAAAGAAAAAGCTAGTCCTACAAAAAAATTAGATAAAGTACCTGAATGGTTTGATAAACAAATAGAAAAACAAGAAATAACAAAAGAAGAAAAAAAACAACTAGAAGATATATTAAAAGAGTATAATTAAAAGACCTAAAAAGGTCTTTTATTTACAATTGCTTATTTTTTGGGTAATAGAATTAATGTCGTCATTTAAAGAAAATGGTAAATAGAAGTTTACACTTTTAGTATCATCATTAACTTCAATTTCTAAATTAACAACAATGTTATCATAATTTTGTTTTATTTTATATTTAACTCCATTAATATTATCATAATTTTGATATCTATCTTCAAGTTCTTTATAAGCCATATCAATATAAGCATCTTCTTTATCATACAAATAAATATAATTAACAATAACTTTATCTAATTTTAAAGTGTTTTTATTATATTTAAATGTATAAGTTGTTTTAATGTTATTTTTTTCAACTTTACAAACTTTATTATTGTTACTACATCCACATAAAATTATTATTATAAAAAATATAGTAAGTATTAAATATTTCTTTTTCATAAGCTTTTCCTTCCATATTCTATAATATTATTTTATAATAAATAATTAATAAAAGCAAATAATTAATTGAATAAAATTAATTATTATTATAAAATAAAGATAAGAGGTATTTTTATGGATACAAAAATGTTTAAAAGAAATGATAATAGTTTTATTTGTGATGTATGTAATGCTAGTGTTCCTAAGCTTTTATATTCATCAAGAGACCATTGTAATAATTGTTTATGTTCCAAACATGTTGATGTAAATCCAGGAGATAGATTATCAACTTGTCTTGGCATTTTAAAACCAATCGGAGTAGAGAAAACAAAAAAAGGTATGTTTAAAATAATATATAAATGTTCTAAATGCGGTGAAATAAAAAAAAATATTCAAGCAAGTGATGATAATATAGATGAAATTATAAAAGTAAGTGTTGAAGGAGGTAATTTATGATTACATTAAAAGAGGGTTTAGAAAAACAAAACTTAAAAATAAATAATTCATTAAAAGTAGATTTTAATAAAGAATTAAATAATCCTTATTTTTCTTTAGTATTAGAAAAAATAGATTTAGAAGAAAATAAATTATATAAATATACCTCAAGAATAAAAGATTGTGCGAATGAAGAACAAAATTGTCAAAATTGTAAAGGACTTTGTTTTTGTAAAAATGAAATGAAAGGTTATAAACTTATACCAAATGTTTTAGATAACAAAATAAATTTTGAATATGAAGCGTGTTCATACATGAAAAAAAATCTTAAAGAAACATCTTTTTTAAATAATATAAAACTATATAATGAACCAAGTGAATTAAAAAATGCTAGAATTAAAGATATATATGTTGATGATAAATCAAGAGTGGAAGTTATAAAATATATTAATGACTATATAAAAAATTATAACAAAGATAGATTAAAAGCATTGTATTTAACTGGTAGTTTTGGAAGTGGTAAAACATATTTAATAAGTGCATTATTTAATGAACTTGCTAAACAAAATGTTTCTAGTGTTATTGTGTATTTTCCAGAGTTTTTAAGAACTTTAAAATCTTCTTTTAATGATATCGAAAATAGTTATAATGAAAGATTTAATTATGTTAAAAATGCTAAATTATTGTTAATTGATGATATCGGAGCAGAAAATTTAACAACTTGGGGTAGGGATGAAATTCTTGGAACAATTCTTCAATATAGAATGCAAGAAAACTTACCAACATTTTTTACATCTAATTTAAATATGAAAGAATTAGAAGAACATTTAAGCATAACAACATCTTCAAGTGATAAAGTTAAAGCAAGAAGAATAATTGAAAGAATTAAATATTTAACAGATGAAATGACATTAATAGGAATAAACAGAAGAAAATAAAAGCCCCCTTAAGGAGCTTTTTAGATAGACTTATATATCCCTCGAAAATTTCTTCATAATGCTATCTATAGTTGAATATATATAATTAGTCAATTACATAATTTATACTATAATAAGTAATAAAATATGTCAATATATTTTTATAAAACCATTAAACAATATTTTTTCAAACTTTAATTGACTAATTTTAAAAAAAGTGTTATGTTATATATGTAAATCAATGATGAGGACAAGATTATTAAATAAGTTATTTAAGAAAGTTAGTGGTTGATGTGAACTAATATAATTTTTAATAATTACTACCTACTGAGTGAAATTAATAATTTTCGGTCAAACGCGTTATAGTTAATTAAGTAAAATCATGGATGGTACCGTGTTATATGCACTCCTGTTGTAAGCAGGAGTTTTTATTTTTATGGGGGAATTATGTGTAATAAAGAAAATATAATAAAAAAATATAATTTAAATGTTATTCCTATGGCAAGTTTTTTATATAATTTTTGTGCCATATGTAATCATAATGTCTTTAAAGCCACGCATTATGATATAAAAAGGTTATTTCCATATTTAAAAACATGTTCAATTGAATATGTATGTAAAAATTATGATTTAGTATGTGATGGAACAGTGATACTTGTTAGAGATATTAAAAATAATATTATTCCATATTATAATCCATTAAGAAGAAACAACTTTAATAATTATGAAGATTTTGAAAATATTGAAGAATTAGATTATATTGAGGATGAAATTAAAAAAGAAGTTGATTTACCAAATTTTGATGATTTAGATAATATGTCTTTTTATGAGCTTATCGAAGCATATCGCTTATATAGAGATTCAAAAACACATGGAAAGTATAAAGCATGTAGAGTTTTACATGAAGAGTTTTCAGCAAGAAAAATATCAAAAGTTAGAAGAAGAAAAAGAATAGTTGAAGAAAGAAGGAAAGAAAATGAAGAATATTAAAGAAGATGAAAAATTAAGTGTTTTAAATCATTCTTGTGCTCATTTACTAGCACAAGCTGTAAAACATTTATATAATGATGCTAAATTTTGGGTAGGACCAGTCATTGAAGAAGGTTTTTATTATGATATTGATCTAAATGGTAAAACATTAACTGAAGAAGATTTACCTGTTATTGAAAAAGAAATGAAAAAAATAGCTAAAGATGGTAAAAGAATAGTAAGACATGAATTAACAAAAGAAGAAGCGTTAGAAAAGTTTAAAGATGATCCATATAAAATTGATTTAATTGAAAGAATGGATGAGGATAATAATATTATTTCTTGTTATACACAGGGAGATTTTACTGATCTTTGTCGTGGACCACATGTTGAAAGTGTTAAAGAATTAAAACATTTTAAACTATTAAAAGTAAGCGGAGCTTATTGGAAAAATGATTCTAAAAATCATATGCTTCAAAGAATATATGGGGTATGTTTTGAAACAGAAGAAGATTTAAATGAATATTTAAATGAACTTGAAGAAAGAAAACAAAGAGATCATCGAAAAATAGGAAAAGATTTAGATATTTTTATGTCTAATGATTTAGTAGGGAAAGGAATGCCTATGTGGCTTCCAAATGGTGCTTTAATTCGTAAACAATTAGAAAATTATATTTATGAAAAAGAGCAAAAATTGGGTTATCAACATGTTTATACACCATGTGTAGGTACAGTTGATTTATATAAAACAAGTGGTCATTGGGATCATTATAAAGAAAATATGTTTCCTATGATGAAAGTAGATGAAGAAGAATTTGTATTAAGACCAATGAATTGTCCACATCATATGCTTATTTATGCTAATCACTTACATTCATATCGTGAACTTCCTATTAGAATTGGAGAATTTGCTACAGATTTTAGATATGAAGCAAGCGGAGCAGTTAAAGGATTAGAAAGAGTTAGATGTATGTGTCAAAATGATGCTCACCTTTTTGTAAGACCAGATCAAATAGGAGAAGAATTTAAAAAAGTAGTATCATTAATTCTTGATGTATATCATGATTTTGGAATTGAAAATTATAAATTTAGATTATCATTAAGAGATAAAGAAGATAAAGAAAAATATTTTGATGATGATAGAATGTGGGATGAGGCTGAAAATAAACTTCGTGAAGTATTAAATGAATATGGTTGTAGTTATACTGAAGCAAAAGGAGAAGCTGCTTTTTATGGACCAAAATTAGATGTCGAAGTAAAACCTGCTGTTGGACCAGAAGTAACTTTATCAACTTGTCAACTTGACTTTTTACTTCCAAGAAGATTTGATTTAAGTTATATTGATAGCGAAGGAAATAAACAAATACCAGTTGTTATTCATAGAGCTATTTTAGGAACATTTGATAGATTTACAGCATTTATTCTTGAAGAAACAAAAGGAGCGCTTCCTTTATGGCTTAGTCCAACACAAATATGTGTAATACCAGTAAATAATTCATATCATTTGGAATATGCTAAAGAAATAAATGATTTATTATTATCTAACAATATAAGAGTAAAACTAGATGATAGAGAAGAAAAACTAGGTTATAAGATGCGTGAAGCACAAATGCAAAAAATACCATTTACCTTAGTAATTGGAGATAAAGAAAAAGAAAATAATACAGTTACTTATCGTAAATATGGTGATGATAAACAAATTGAAATAAATAAAGAAGAATTTATAGAAATGTTAAATTACATGATAAAAAATAAGGAAAGATAGTGAAAAGGCAGTATGAATAATAAAAAAATAAAATTAATTTCTTTTATCTTAATCTTTGCTTTAATATTATTAACTGTATATATTGTATTTGTTTTAAATAATAAAGATAATAAACCTGATAAAGAAGATCCTTATAGTAATTTAAATATACAATCTAATACTAAAGCTTTTGATATAAAGCTTGATTCTGCAATGTTAATAATAGAAGAAGGAAATAAATTTACCATATCAACAAATAATAAATATATTTCATTAACTGAAGAAGATAATAAAATAAAAATAAATGAAAAAGATCATTTTTCATTTAAAAATAGTTCAGCTTTAAGAATAACAGTTCCGAAAAATTATAATTTTACTGATTTAAATATTGTAAGTGATAGTGGTTTTATAAATATCGAAAACTTAAAAGCTGATAGGCTTTCATTACAATTAAAAGCTGGTTCTTTAGTATTAAATGATGTTATTGTTAATGATAAATTAACAATAATTGGGGGAGCTGGTACAATTGATGTTACAAATGGTAATGTAAATAATTTAAATTTAAATGTTGGTGTTGGTAATTGTAATATAAGTGCTATTTTAAAAGGTAATAGTGTTATTGAAGCAGGAGTAGGACAATTAAATATAGATTTATTAGATAGTATCGATAATTATAAGATAAAATTAACAAAAGGTATTGGAGATATTACTATAAATGATACAAAAATAACTGATAATAATACTGCTTTTAATGGAAATAAAAATATTTCTTTAGTAGGTGGTATTGGTCCAATTAGTATTACATCAAAATAAAAAAAGTTTTTTTCATAAACTTTTTTTATTTTATACCAATTTTATTTTCTATAACATGTGCTATATCATTTAAAAGCTGATTTATTAAATCTAAATCATTTCCTTCTATCATAACCCTAATAAGAGGTTCTGTTCCACTTGGTCTTACAATAATTCTACCTGTATCCTTTAAAATATCTTTAGATTTATTAATAATATTATTAATTTCATCATTAGTAAATAATTCTTTTTTATCCTCATTTTTAACTTTAATATTCTTTGATACTTGAGGATATTTTTTCATTATTTTAGAACATTCTTTTAAAGATTTATTTTCTTCATTAATTATATTTAAAATTTGTAAAGCAGTAAGTTCACCATCACCAGTAGTAGCAAGCTCTTTAAAAATAATATGACCTGATTGTTCGCCACCAATTATATAATCTTTTAATAACATTTCTTCTAAAACATATCTATCTCCTACTTTAGTAGCACTAAAATTAATATTATTTTCATTACAAAACTTAATTAATCCAAGATTTGATAATATTGTTCCTACTAAAGTATTATTTTTAAGTTTATTTTTCTTTTTAAGATTTAAAGCTACGATAGCTAAAATATAATCACCATCAATTATATTACCATCTTCATCTACAAATAAACATCTGTCAGCGTCGCCATCAAAAGCAATACCTAAATCAAATTTATTTTTCTTAACATAGTTTATTAAATTATCAAGATGGGTAGACCCACAATTATCATTAATATTTATACCATTTGGTTTAGAACTTAAAAAAACAGGATTTTTTAATACTTTATTAAAAATTTCAGGAGCAGTAACAGAACTAGAACCATTTGCAAGATCAAAAACAACTTTTAAGTTATCTATTTTATTTCCTGTATTAATTAAATAAGAAATATATTTATCTTTTAAAGTAAAATCATCTTTAATTATTCCTATTTCTTCATACTTAATTAAAGGCGTTTCAT
>HF999778.1:7265-8953 GCA_000434175.1 Mycoplasma sp. CAG:611 | reverse complement strand
ATTTCTTCTTCAATTAAATCAGGTAGTTTTAAACCGTTTTTATCAAATATTTTTATTCCATTAAATTCAAATGAATTATGCGAAGCTGATACCATAATACCAGCATCAAATATACTATTTTTTACTAAGTATGATACACATGGAGTAGGCACAACTCCAACATTTGTAACATCACATCCATTTGCTGCTAAACCTGATGCTATAGCAGATACTAGCATACTTGATGATATTCTTGTATCGCATCCTATTAATATATGTAATTTTTTATCTTCATCTTTAAGAACTTTTGCACATGCTTTTCCAACCTTTAAAGCAAGGCTTGTTGTTAATTCAACATTAGCTATTCCTCTTATACCATCTGTTCCAAATAATTTACTCATAATATTCCTTCTTTACTATATTATTTTTATCTTTATAAATTGAATTATTACTAATTATTCCTCTTACAGAACAAACAGGATATATTTGTGTATTTTTTCCTATTATTGTCCCAGGATTTAAAACACAATTACATCCAACTTCAACATAATCCCCAATAAAGGCACCAACTTTTTTAAGATTTGTTTCATAATTATTTATTTTTACTAAACTTTTATCTTGTTTAACATTAGAAGTTATACTTCCTGCCCCCATATGAGATTTGTATCCTAAGATAGAATCTCCTACATAATTATAATGAGGAGTTTGAACGTTATTAAATAAAATAACATTTTTAAGTTCAACAGAATTACCAATAACACAATTATCCCCAACTAAAGCATTGCCTCTTATAAAAGCACAATGTCTTACTTCGGTATTATGACCTATAATACATGGTCCTTTTATTAAAGCACTTTTTTCAACTTTAGCATCATTTGCTATCCAAATATTATCATCTATTTTTGTATAAGAATCATCAAGACTATTTCCTATTTCTATTATAATATCTTTAATATTAGAAAGTACTTCCCATGGATAAGTATATTTTTCTAAATATTTTTTTGCAATTGTTTCATCTAAATTATATAAATCTTTTATTTCCATAAATTTCTTTCCTTTCAATACTATTATAGCAATAAATAGTAATTTTGACAAAACACTTTATTTTTTTATATTTTTTTGGTATAATTTAGAAAGTTAAAAAAGAGGTGAGGTTTATGAAAACACCAACAGTTTGTATTGTAGGTCGTCCTAATGTAGGCAAAAGCACTTTATTTAATAAACTTGTAGGTAAAAAAATATCTATAATTGAAGATACACCAGGTGTAACAAGAGATAGAATTTATGGTGAAGCAACATATAAAAACTGTAAATTTAACCTTATTGATACAGGTGGTATTGATGTTAGTAAAGAATTATTTAATGATGAAATTAAAGTTCAAGTAGAAATTGGAATTCTTGAAGCAGACAAAATTATTTTTGTTGTTGATGGTAAAGAAGGATTAACTGCTAATGATTATGCCGTTCGTGATATGCTTAAAAAATCACAAAAAGAAGTAATCGTAGCAATTAATAAAACTGACAGTAGTTCATCTAAAAATCATATATATGACTTTTATGAACTAGGATTTGATAATTATATTGAAATAAGTGCTGAACAAAATTTAGGTATTGCAGATTTACTTGATGAAATAGTCGAAGGTTTTAGAAAAAATGAAAAAGAAGATGTTACAAAAACTAAAATATGCGTTATAGGACGTCCTAATGTA
>HF999778.1:0-7233 GCA_000434175.1 Mycoplasma sp. CAG:611 | reverse complement strand
TAATGTAGGGAAAAGTAGTTTAGTTAATGCTTTATTAAATGAAGATAGAGTAATAGTAAGTAATGTTGCAGGTACAACACGTGATAGTGTTGATGTTGATTTTACTTATAATAAAAAACCTTATATTTTAATAGATACGGCAGGGATTAGAAAAAAAGGTAAAGTATATGAAAATATTGAAAAATATAGTTTACTTAGAAGTATGAGAGCAATTGATCGTAGTGATATTTGTTTACTTGTTATAAATAGAGAAGAAGGAATTATCGAACATGATAAACATATCGCAGGTTATGCAAAAGATAGTGGAAAAGGTTTAATAATTGTTGTTAATAAATGGGATACAGTAGAAGATAAAAATAATGATATTAAAGATTTTACAAAAAAAATAAGAAATGAATTTCAATTTGTTCCTTATGCTCCAGTTGTATTTTTAAGTGCTTTAACAAAAGCAAGAATCCATACACTTATGCCTCAAGTTGAAAAAGTAGAAGAAAGTATTATTAAAGAAACAAAAACAAGTTTACTTAACAATTGTATTATGGAAGCATATGATTTAAATCCTGCGCCATCATATAAAGGTAAAAGACTTAGAATTACTTATGTTTGTCAAACTGGTATTAAACCTCCAAAATTTACTTTTCATGTTAATGATAAAACTTTAGTTCATTTTTCTTATCAAAGATATTTAGAAAATAAATTAAGAGAAAACTTTGATTTAGAAGGTACACCAATAATAATAGAATTTAAAAATAAAAATGATTTATAACAAAAACACCTTTGTTTCATATAATGAAATAGAGGTGTTTTATGAAATTAAGTGATAATTTATTTAAAAAAATAGAAAATAAAACAGGAGTTGAAAAATCTACAATACTTGATTTAGCATCAAAACTTCAAGATGGAAATATGAAAAATGAAGAAGCTTTAAGAGATGTTATAAAACAAATTAGTTCAATAACAGGTAAAAATGTTTCTAAAGAAAAAGAAGATAAAATAGTCAATACAATACTAAATGATAAAGTACCAAATGATTTAGATAAAATGATTTAATTTAAGATGATTATTATTTGATAAATAAGCTTATTTATGTTATAATGTATTTATCAAGGAAATCTTGAATATAATAAAAAAGGGAAATACTTAATTTTGCAATGTTGAGTACTTACCTTAAAATTTTGGGTTAGCACTTAATCACATATGATTGAGTGCTTTTTTAATTATCATTTTAATAATAAAATCACAAGTAAAATAATGATTATGATTAATGAGGATATTAAAAAATCTTTTTTAGTCATAACATCACCTCCTTTATGGAGGTAGGCACTCAGCAATTAAATATTTCCTAATAGTTAATATATCAGATATTTCTATTATAAACAAGCGAACATTTATAAATATTAAGGTTTTATTTTCTTACATTTTTAAATAAATTATTTTTACTTGACATAAGTTAAATAAAATTTTACAATTAAAGTAGATTAACTTATGTTAATTAAGTGACAGTTAAATGGAGGAATTATAAATGGAAAATAATATACTACTTTCTATTTTACTTGTCATTGTTGGATTAATTATCGGGGCAGGAATTGTTTTTATTATAAATTTAATAAAGAAAAATAATGCAAAAGATAAAGCAAAAAATTTAATTGAAGAAGCACAAAAAGAATCTGAAAGAATAAAGAAAGATTTAATTTTTGAAGCTAGAGAAGAATCAAATAAGTTAAAAGAAACACTTGAAAAGGAAATAAAAGAAAAAAAAGATGAAGTAAAAGAAATGGAAAATAGACTTGTACTTCGTGAACAAAATATGGATAAACGTGATGAAACTTTTCAAAAAAGAGAACAATTATTAGATGAACGTGAAGATAAGTTAAATGAAAAGCTTAATAAAATCCAAGATGATAAAGAAGAAATAGAAAAAATTAAACAAGAACAAATTGATATGCTTTCTAAAATAAGTGGACTTAATAAAGAAAAAGCCAAAGAATTAGTTATGAAAAAAGTTGAAGAAGAAATGAGTACAGAAATTACATCTTATATTAAAGAACAAGAAGAAGAAGCTAAACTTGTAGTAGATAAAAAAGCTAAAGAATTACTTGTATCTTCAATGCAAAAATATTCACAAGATATGGCTAATGAACATACTGTTTCTACTATTGAACTTCCAAATAATGAAATGAAGGGAAGAATAATAGGTAGGGAAGGAAGAAATATTAGGACAATTGAATCAATAACAGGAGTTGACTTAATAATAGATGATACACCTGAAGTTATTGTAATATCTAGTTTTGATCCTTTAAGAAGAGAAATAGCTAAAATTACTATTGAAACTTTAATAAAAGATGGAAGAATTCATCCAACTAGAATTGAAGAAATATATGATAAAACAGTAAAAGAAATGAAACAAAAAATTATTGAATATGGAAATGATGCATTATTTAAACTTGGAATAACAAGAGTACCTACTGAATTAATTGAAATAATTGGTAAATTACATTTTAGAACTAGTTACGGACAAAATGCATTACAACATTCAATGGAAGTAGCGTCTTTAGCAGGTGTTATGGCAGCAGAACTTGGAGAAAATGTTTCACTTGCTAAAAGAGCAGGTCTTTTACATGATATAGGTAAAGCAATAGATCATGAAATTGAAGGTAGTCATGTTGATATTGGAGTAGAAATAGCTAAAAAATATAAAGAAAATGATGTTGTTATTAATGCTATTGCATCACATCATGGGGATACAGAATCAACTAGTGTAATATCTACTTTAGTTCAAATCGCAGATGCACTATCAGCATCAAGACCTGGGGCTAGAAATGATTCATTAGAAAATTATATTAAACGTTTAGAACAACTTGAAAATATGACTTTAGATATTAAAGGTATAGAAAAAAGTTATGCTCTTCAAGCAGGTCGTGAACTTAGAATACTTGTTAAACCTGAAGAAGTTGATGATTTAACAAGTCATAAGATAGCTAGAGAAATAAAAGAAAAAATAGAAAAAGAAATGCAATATCCAGGTACAATTAAAGTAACTGTAATAAGAGAAACAAGAGTAACGGAAGAAGCAAAATAGTAAAATATTTAAAAAATAACCATTTAGGGTTATTTTTTTATTTAAAATAGTAAGATTTCTTGTTAAAAATAACTTTTAGTGTTATTATAATGGTGGTGATTTTTATGTTGCAAATAAAAGATTTAGAAGTTAAAATCAAAGATAAAATAGTTTTAGAAAACTTTAATTTAGATATATTAGATAATAAAATACATGTAATTATGGGTCCAAATGGTGTTGGTAAATCAACTTTATCTAAAGTAATCATGGGAAATACTAATTATAAAGTAACAAAAGGAGATATTTTATTTAATAATAAAAGTATACTTTCTTTAGAAACAGATGAAAGAGCAAGATTAGGTATCTTTTTAGCATTTCAAAATCCTTTAGAAATTGAAGGAGTTACTAATAGTGAATTTTTAAGAAGTGCTATTAACAGTGTTAATAAAGAACAAGTAAGTTTATATGATTTTATTAAAGAAATGGAAAAAGACTTTAATGATTTAAAATTAAATAAAGAAATGATGCATAGATCATTAAATACTAACTTTTCTGGAGGAGAAAAAAAGAAAAATGAAATTCTTCAAATGAAAATGTTAAAACCAAAACTTATTATTCTTGATGAACTTGATTCAGGACTTGATGTTGATAGTTTAAAAATAGTATGTGATAATATAAATAATTATTTAAAAGAAAATAAAGATACAAGTATTCTTATGATTACACATTATCCAAGGATATTAGAATATATAAAACCAGATTATATACATGTTTTAAAAGATGGTAAAATAGTAGAAACAGGGGATATAACATTAGCAGAAAAAATAGATAAATTTGGTTATGGAATATTTAATAATTAAAGGCTTCTATTATAGATAAGGAATAATATTATGAATAAAATAATAGTGAATAACAATATTATAAATAGTAATTTTGATTTAAAAATAAATAATAATAAAATATATATAGATAAAGATACTACAATTATTTATTTAAATAGTAATTGTTCTTATGAAATATATTTATCTAATAATATAAATATATTTGAATATTATAAAAATAGTTATTCTAATAATATATACAATATTTTAGAAAATAGTAATATTGTATTTAATAGATTTAGTTTTAATTGTAGTTTAATAACTAATATTAATTTAGACTATCCTTATACATCTTTAGAATATAAATATTCTTGTATAAATATAGATGATAATACTTATATAATAAATATAAATCATAATAGTAAGAATACAAATAGTAAGGTAATTAATCATGGATTAAATGTTACATCTTCTAAATTAGATTTTTTAATAAATGGAATTATTAATAAAGAAAGTAGTAATGTTATATGTAATCAAGATAGTAAAATAATATTAAAAAAAGATAATAATTCTAGTATAAAACCTAATTTACTTGTTAATAATTATGATACTATTTCTAATCATTCTTGTTATATAGGACATTTTAAAGAAGAAGAGATGTTTTATTTAAAATCAAGAGGATTAAATAAAAAAGAAAGTGAACGACTTTTAGCTAAAGCTTTTTTACTTAGTAATATGGATATAAATTTCTTAAATAGAAATATGATTTTAGAAGATTTAAAACTTATTGGAGGTGAATAATATTGAATAGAGAAGATTTTGATATATTAAAAACAAATGTAATATATTTTGATAATGGGGCAACTACTTTAAAACCTAAAGTAGTGTTAGATAGTATTGTTTCTTATTATACAAAATATACTGCTAATGCTCATAGGGGAGATTATAATAATAGTTTAATTGTAGATAGATTATATGAAGAAACAAGAAGTAAAGTTGCTAAATTTATAAATGCTAAAAGAAGTGATGAAATAGTGTTTACTAAGGGAACAACAGAAAGTTTAAATATAATTGTATTTGGTTTTATGAAACATGTTTTAACTAAAAAAGATGAAGTTATTTTATCTAAAGCAGAACATGCTAGTAATGTTTTACCATGGTTAGAATTACAAAAAGAAATAGGTTTTAAAATAAAATATGTTCCTTTAGATAAAGATTTAAAATTAACTTTAGATAATTTAAAAAGTGTTGTTACTAAAAATACTAAAGTAATTTCTATTGCTCATATTACAAATACTGTAGGAGATATAAGACCTATTAAAGAAATAGGAAAGTTTGCTAAAGAAAATAATATTTATTTTGTTGTAGATGGGGCACAAAGTATACCACATTTAAAAACAGATGTAAATGATTTAAATATTGATTTTTTAGCTTTTTCAGGACATAAAATGTTAGGACCAACAGGAATTGGGGTATTATATGGAAAATATAGTTTATTAGATAAAACAAGTCCAATTAACTTTGGCGGAGGAATGAATACATCTTTTGAAGCAAATGGAGAATTTGAATATAAAAGTTTACCTACAAGATTAGAAGCAGGTACACAAAATATTGAAGGAGTATTAGGGCTAGGTACTGCTATTGATTATTTAAATAGTATTGGTATGGAAAATATTCATAAATATGAACTAGAATTAAGGAAATATTTAGTAAATGAATTAGAAAAAATAGATAATATTGTAGTTTATAATAAAAATAGTGATTCTGGTATTGTTATGTTTAATATTAAAGATGTATTTGCTCAAGATACAGCAGTTTATCTAAATAATTATAATATATGTGTAAGAGCAGGTAATCATTGTGCTAAAATATTAAAAGATGAATTAGGTATAAAAAATACTTGTAGAATTAGTTTGTATTTTTATAATACAAAAGAAGAAATAGATATTTTAATAGATAAATTAAAAGCAAGTAAAAATATATTTGAGGTAGTATTATGATAGATAGAAATATAAAAAGAGAAATTATGTTAGATAATTATCAAAATCCTTTTAATAAAAAAATACCTAATGATAAATCTTATATAAAAGTAAATACTAATAATGAAAGTTGTATTGATAATTTAGATATATATTTTAAAATAGAAGATAATATAATAAAAGATATAACATTTTTTGGAGAAGCTTGTGCTATATCAACAAGTGCTACTTCTATTATGAATAGACTTTTAATAGGTAAAACAAAAGAAGAAGTATTAAATATATTAGATAATTATGAAAATATGATTAATGAAAAAGAATATAATAAAGATGTTTTAAAAGATTTAAATGTATATGAAGAAATATATTTACAACCTAATAGAAAAACTTGTGCTTTGTTACCTACTAAAGCTATTAGAAAAGTATTAGAAAATATGTAAAAAAAATAATAATTTTACATATTTTTATTATATTTTATAAAAAAGGTGTAATAAGTTACTAAAAAAACATCAAAAAAGGTGTAATGTTTGTAAAAATAAAGTCTAAAAATGGTGCATAACTTTTTATTTGAAATTTAATAAATATTTTATTTTAATACCTTGAATATTAAAAAAATCTATTGTATAATTTATGTGTATATGATAAGGAGTGTTGCCTCATGAATTTCTTTAAAAAATTTGAAAAATTAAAAGTAAAATATAAAACTAATAAAAAAAGAATACTATCTATAACTGTAACAGCAGTAGGAATAGCATGTCTTTTAATTGGATCAAGTATGGCTTATTTGTTATTTGAAGCAAGTGGTACAACACAAACTATTTCAGCAGGTACATTACAACTTAGTTATACAAATGAAAGTGAAGCAATAATATTAAATAATGCAGTACCACAAAGTGATGAACAAGGATTAAATAATAATGTTTATAGTATTACATTAACTAATACAAGTACAATAAAAAGTTATTATGAATTAAGTTTAAATAATAATTGTATTGTAGGAAATAGTTATACAGTAAATGGAACTAGTGTAACTGCTAATGTATGTATACCAAATAACTATTTAAAAGTAGCAGTAAAAACAAATAAAGATGAAGATTATACAATTAAAAATGGTAGTAATGTAATATTAAAAGGATACCTTGAAGCAAAAGAAAATATATCATTTGAAATGATTATATGGTTAACAGAAGAAACACCAAATGATTATCAAGGACAAACAGAAACAGGAACACCAAGAAATGTAATATATAATGGTAACTTTAAAATATATACAAGACAAATGTTAGGAAATGAATATACAATAACTAATATGATAAAAAATGGTAATTTTGAAATAGATGCAACTAATTGGGAATTATCAGGTGCAAGTATAACA
>HF999777.1:7541-11676 GCA_000434175.1 Mycoplasma sp. CAG:611 | reverse complement strand
ACAATGGTAGTCCTCTCAGCAGCCACTCTTCCCGTTTTGTTATAACAAATGAATAAATAATAAAATAGATAATTAGATAATAATAAAGTAATTTACATAATTACTTGAAATTATTATCTTTTTTTTATAAAATATAATTATGAATAGGAGATGTTATTATGAAAGAAGTTATATTAACTGGGGAAAGACCAACTGGACCTCTTCATATAGGTCATTATGCTGGAGCTCTTAAAAAAAGAGTTGAACTTCAAAATACTAATAAATATGATATATATATATTAATCGCAGATTTACAAGCTTTAACAGATAATTTTGATAATCCTAAAAAGATTAGAGATAATATTTTAGAGGTAGTTATAGATAATTTAGCTGTAGGAATAGATCCTTCTAAGGTTACATTTGTTCTTCAATCGCAAATACCTGCTTTACTTGAACTTCCAATTTTATATTCTAATTTAGTAACTCAAGCTAGACTTGAAAGGAATCCTACAGTTAAGCAAGAAATGATTTTAAGAGGTTTTTCAAAAAGTATACCTGTAGGGTTTGTAAATTATCCAATTAGTCAAGCAGCTGATATTACAGCATTTAAAGCTACTACTATACCTGTTGGAGAAGATCAACTTCCAATGATAGAACAAACAAGAGAAATTGTAGAAACGTTTAATAGAATTTATAAAACAGATACTTTAGTTTTGCCTAAAGCAGTACTTCCTGATAATTTAGCATGTAAAAGAATACCAGGAACTGATGGTAATGCTAAAATGGGTAAATCTTTAGGTAATTGTATTTATTTAAAAGATAGTGAAGAAGAAGTTAGAAAAAAAATAATGAGTATGTATACTGATCCAAATCATATAAGAGTAGATGATCCAGGAAATGTTACTAATAATACTGTATTTAAATATTTAGAAGCTTTTTGTTGTGATGAAGATTTTGAAAAATATCTTCCTGAATATAAAAATCTTGATGAACTTAAAGCCCATTATGAAAGAGGCGGTGTAGGGGATGTTTTAATTAAAAAATTCTTAAATAACATTATGCAAGAACTTCTTACCCCAATTCGTGAAAGAAGAAAGTATTATGAAGAACATAAAGAAGAAGTGTATCAAATGCTTTTAAAAGATACTGAAAAAGCAATTGAAGTTACAAATAAAACATTAAATGAAGTAAAAAGTGCAATTGGTATAAATTATTTTAATGACAATGAATTTTATGATAATTATATAAAGAAAGAAAGCTAAATTTTAGCTTTCTTTTAGTTCTAAATAAAAATCTTTATTAAATCTATGACTTTTACTATTATCAATTTCTTTTAATTTCTTTGTAGTTATTAAATAATAATTATAATCTAAAATATCTTTACCATTTTCATTAACAGGATCATCCCAAGTTAAATCTAAATGTAACCAATTATTATTTAAATAAACTAAATTCCATATATGTTCTTCACTTGCTATTTTATAA
This sequence comes from Mycoplasma sp. CAG:611, assembly GCA_000434175.1. GTDB lineage: Bacteria > Bacillota_I > Bacilli_A > RF39 > UBA660 > CAG-611. The sequence goes on along the minus strand of HF999777.1, from coordinate 10,212 downwards.
TTATTAATATTAAATCGATTTAAAAAGATACTCATTGCATCTGTATAACTACTACAAATACCTCTTCTATATAATAAAACATCATCTGCTTTACTATATTTTAGCTTTTCTAAAGATGTATCATAATTAGCATTATTAATAATATAATCATGAATTACTTTAATTTTTTCTATATCATTCATTGAAGAATTAATATTATTATTTATAATTTCATTAACTTTATTTTCAATTAATTTTATTTGTTCTTCATTATAAGCTTTAGTAATACTTAAAGTTATTTTTCCATATTTATCATATCTTGTGTTAATAACATCAAAACTATTATAAGGGTGTACATAATTATTAATTGTAGATAATATATATTCATTATCTAATATACTTTCTACATCTTGTATACATGAATTATAATTAATATCGCAATAAAAAGTAAAAGATGAAACACCACTGTTAATTATAGAATAAATAATATTTAAAGTATCATTATAATTTTTACTAATAAAATTATTAGTATTTTGAACATATAAATAATCATTATCTTTAAAATAAGCGTTTCTTTTGATAGTGATATTATCTTTTACTTTTAAAATATTATCTCTATAAAATATATAGATTTTATCTTTATTATCATATGCTAATAATATAAGAAAAATAAAAAAAATAACTAAAATAAAGTTTATAAATTTTTTCATAAAAAACATATCCTTTCATTAATTATATTTTAACAAAAAAAATAATATATGTCTTGTATAAAACTTAATTTTTAGTAAAAAATAAAATTAGGTGGTTTTTTAAATAAAAAAAACAATTAATTATTTAATATTATTAATTGCTTTCATTAATTTAGATTTATTTCTAGCAGCAGTATTTTTCTTGATAACTCCAGCTTTAACAGCTTTATCTATTTTTTTATTTGCTTCATTAAATTTTGCTGTTGCTAATTCTTTGTTTTCATTTTTAATTTCTGCTTTTACTTTTTTAATCGCAGTTCTCATACTTGATGCATTATTTTTATTTGCTACTTTCTTTTTAGCATCAGTTTTTACTCTTTTTTTAGCACTTTTAATATTTGGCATGTTTTCACCTCTTTTCATACATTTAGACAATATAATTCTAACAAAAAAATCATAAAAAAGCAAACATTTTATTACGATTTTATAAAAAAAATTAAGAAAGGGAATTTTTATGGAAGAAAAAGACTTAAAATCATTAAATATAAGAACAGATTTAGTAACAGACATAATACCTAATGTTAAAACAAATATTATCGAAAATATATATGAAAAAGATAATATTAAAGTAAGTAATATTACTTTAGATAAAGAAAGTGCTAAATTAATAGGAAAGAAAAAAGGAATTTATACAACAATTTTCTTTGAAGATATAACAGATAAAGATAATTATAATAAAGTTTTAAATGTTTTTATAAAAGAATTACATAAAATAATTAGTAAAACATCTTTAAAAAAAGATTATACTTCATTAATAATAGGTCTTGGTAATATTAAATCAACTCCTGATTCACTTGGACCTAGAGTAATAGAAAATATAATTGTTACAAAACATATTTATGATTATTATAAAAGTTTAGAAAAAGGTTATAAAATAACCGAAGCATTTGCTCCAGGGGTTAAAGCAACAACTGGTATTGAAACAAGTGATATTATCTCTAGCATAATAAAACTTGAAAAACCTGATTTATTAATTGTAATTGATGCTTTAGCAAGTGATTCAATTGATAGAGTTTGTAAAACTATTCAAATAACAGATGCTGGGATAAATCCAGGAAGTGGAATAGGCAATGAAAGAAAAGAAATAAGTTATGAAACATTAAATATACCTGTTATTGCAATTGGGGTACCAATGGTAGTAGATGCTGTTACAATAGTAAGTGATACAATTAATTATATGGAAAAGCATTTTAGTTATAACATAAAAAATATAAATAATCCAATAAATAAGTTAATACCAACTTCAATGCAAAACTATTTAAAGGAAAAAGATTTAAATCTTACAAATAATGAAAAAACATATTTTTTTGGTAAATTAGGTAATTTAACAAATAATGAAAAAAGAAGTTTAATCTTTGATGTATTAACTCCAATTGGTAATAATTTAATGGTAACTCCTAAGGAAGTGGATTTTGTAATAGATAAATTAAGTAATTTAATATCAACAGGAATAAATAATACAATTCATGAAATAAATATATAAAATATGACAAAATAATATTTAATTTAATAATATAATTTTTTTTAGAAAGGGAATTTTTATGAAAAAGTTTAAATTTATATTATTTTGTTTATTTTTTTTAATTAGTTTTTATATAACAGGAAGTAAAATATTAAATACAAGTTTAATTAACTATCTTATATATAATGAAGAACAAATAAGTAGTATAAAATATAATAATATGTTAAAAGAAATATCTAAAAATATTGTTAATAATATGGTTAAGGAAACAAAATTTTTAGATAAACCTATAGAAAATAATAATAATTTTTCTTTTGTTAATTTAGTAAAAAAAGATGATTATAAAGTATATATTTATAATACTCATGATGAAGAAAGTTATAGTAATAAAGGATTTGAATTATATAATACAACTCCTACAGTTAAACTTGCTAGTTATATGTTAAAAGATGAATTAAATAAGTTAGGAATAAATGCTTTA